>JAYSYV010001326.1:0-3298 GCA_043727245.1 Chloroflexota bacterium
GACCCAGTTTTGGAAAGTGGTTTTGGGGAGCCGTCTTCATCGCGGATGGCGGCGTAGAAGGCCCGCACCAGGGCGCTATTTTTGTCTGAGCGAATGGGCTGCTCCTCACCGAAGATTTCCATCTTGCCGTCGCCGAGCCAGGTTTGCAATTGCTCTTTGAAGTCAGCGATGGGGAAGCCGTAGGGAATACGCAGCCCCACCCTCATGGTTATAGTGTCGTGAAAACCGTCCGAGCGGCTGTTAATTTCGCGCAGGGCGGCCTGGAGCGTTTCGGATATTTTCTTGCCCTCGTTGAAAGTCCGCGAATAATTCTTTACCAAGTTCCAGAATTCGACCCCTTCTTCAAAGGCCGAAGGACCATCGGCGGCGGTGTGTTTTAACTCGCGTTCCAGCTCGAAACGGATTTGAAAAGTGCCTTTGTAACCGATGGTCACGCGGTCCCAGGCGCTTGGCTCCCCGATGATGCAGAAATCGGGCCGGTAATGGTGCTGGGCGTAACGAGCGCCTTTACTGGTGGGGGCTTCTTCTTCGACTGCACCGATAACAACGATGCGTTTGTCCTTTAAAAGCTCCGGCTGTTCGAGCAAGGCCGCAGCACCCAGAACGAACGAGGCAAACGGCCCTTTAGCATCCACCGAGCCGCGCCCATAAATCGTATCGCCGTCCGGCTCTATCCGCACCGGGATAAAACCTGGCACGGTGTCAATGTGGCCGAGCAGGACAATCGTTTTGGCGGCCAGTTCGGCGGTGGCCCCGATTTCGCCGACAGCGTTCCCGGCTTCGTCCACGTATGCCTCGCGGTAGCCCATGCTTTTCATACGAGCGACAATCAACTCGGCCACGGCCCGTTCTTCCTGGCTGGGGCTGTAAACTTCTAAAATTTCCCGGAAAAATCCCACATTTTTGGGGTTAAGGCTAATCAAGTCCGACACGTTAGTTTCCTTTTCGTTAGGTGGGTTCATCTGTATTTTGCGGCTCGTCCTGGGCTAACCGGCTGAGTTGCATTTCACCAAAAAGAGCGTCCTGCCGGACTGTCACCAACCGCCGCCGGACCAGTTCCAGCACTGCCATAAAAGTGACAATCACTTCCACCGGGCTGGGTGGTTCAGCCGGGTCAAACAGGCTGGTAAACTCGACTGGCTCCGGGTAATTGCCTGCCGAAAGGCGGTCCGCTTCGGCCAGGCGGGTTTTCAATAAGAGAATCTTATCCTCAATTTTAACTGAGCGGACCAGGGCTTTGAGTTCTTCAGGGGCGGCTACCTGGGGTGATTTCAACTGCTGCTGCTGCTGGGCGGTCAACCGGCGCTTGACCAGGGCCAGCAAATCGCTAAATTTCAGGCCGCCCAGGCTTTGACCGGCGGCTGGCCCACCCAGTTCCTGCAAAGCCTGGTTGACCTGTTGGACCATGAAATCGCTCGGCCCGATGCGCTGGCTGGTAAAAGCCCGCTGGCCTTCTTCCTGAAGCTGGCGCAAGTGGGCGGCGGCATCTTTAACCTGTTTGTACTCGCGCAGTTGAGCCAACAATTCTTCAGCCGCGCTGGGAGCATCTCCGGCCTCGCCTCCTTTTGAAGGTGGGGCGGGCAAAAGGGCCAGCGATTTAATCAGGAGTAGCCGGGTGGCAATGACGAGAAATTCGGCTAACTCGGCAGGATTTACCTCGCTCAGGCGATTGATGTAAGAAACGTACTCCTGGGCAATTTGCAAAAGGGCGATTTCGGCTATGGGCAGTTCGTTGCGCTCGATAAGCTGTAACAGCAAATCGAGCGGGCCTTCAAAATCGAAACCGGGCAGACTAATCTGGTACTGGTAGGCCGGAACGCCAAAGGCGTTTAATTTCTCATTGCTCATTAATTTAAATCATCGGCCCAAATAAGAGCCTGGGCCGCTGGGTCGCCACGTTGTTGAAGCTGTTTACACTGGCCGACCAGCACCGCAACCCTGGAACTACTCCCGGCTTCGCGGACCATTTCGGCTCCCCGTTCTTCGTGGGCGGCCTGGAGCCAAAAATAATAGGGCCAATCGCCCGGTTTGGCCTGACTCTGGCGGTCGCGCCAGGGCCGGTAGAGCGGTCCGGCAATGGCCCCGGCGGCGACATTAACGACTTTTACCCATATTGGAATGGCCTGGCCGGTGGTTGGGTCGAATTTGCCGAGGTCGTGCAAAAGGCTGGCCTGGAGCAAGTCTAAATCGTAGCCGTACCCGGCGGAAGTTAGCGTCCGGCAGACATTCAGAGCGTGGCTCTGCTCGTAGAGCGGCAGAGCTTTGAAAAGAGAATATTGGGCGTGGGTCAGGACGCTTTGCAAATATTTAAGCTCAGAACCGCTCAAAAGTTGGGCTTGCCAGGAGCGCAGGAATTGACGGCCCCGTAAATAGGCTTTCTTGAAAATCATAGAGGCGAAGGCAATCCCAGCAGGTTCATAAACAGGTTTACAATCGGCGTGAAAAATATGTAGAGCAGGTTAAACCGGAGCAGAAAAGGTAGCATCAAGGCCAGTACCAGAATCAGCACCGGACCGTAATTTTCCAACCAGCCTAGCTTGACATCCCAGTTAGGCGATAGCAGCCCTTTGATAATACCATAACCGTCCAGGGGCGGAATAGGCAGCAGATTGAACGCGGCCAGCAGAAAATTAAAATAGGTGAAGGCAAAAAGCAGGTCGTTGAAGAAACCGGGAATACTACCGGAGACCGCTCTCAAAATTAGACCGGAAAGCAGCCCCAGCAGTATATAAGACACCGGCCCCATCAGGGAGACAAGCGTTCCGCCGATTCTTTTCAGGCGGTTGGCGAAAGGATTGAGATTGAGCGGCTTGCCCCAGGCCACTACCGGCACATTCAAGCCCAGGAAAAGAGCCAGCAGCAACCCAAGAGGCTCGTGATGGCGGGTTGGCGAAAAGCTCAGGCGACCTTCGCTGCGGGGCAGACGGTCGCCCAGGCGGTATGCTACAAAAGCCTGCATACCTTTGGCGAAGCCCGTCCCAAAAATAAAGGCCAGCAAAGCCCCTAAAAAATACGTTGTACTAAAACCACCCATAACCCGGTTTACTCTTTCTGTCCTGGTTCACTCTTTAAGCATGTATCCGGTCTATTATACCAGTTTTCGCCTTCTCATCGAATCCGGCTGTGATACATTACAATTGGGCTGAACCTGACTCGTTAAATCTTGCTTTGTAAGTCTCAGGCTGCACTTCCACGTAATAACGCCTGTAATTTGTTGGGTCAACCAGCACATTCACTTCATCACCGGGTCCAAGCGCCTCCGGGAGGGACCGGATATTTTCACTTTTAAAGGTGTGAA
>JAYSYV010001327.1:0-3296 GCA_043727245.1 Chloroflexota bacterium
CCGTGTTGGTAATATAAGCTTTTGAGGCCTTCAACCATAAATTCGCTGAGCCACTGGTATAAGCTAGCGGGGCTAATCCCCCATTTTTCCACTACTTGGGCCACTGGTCGACCTTGCTGCCCGTGTTCTAATAAGGCGCTGAGCCGGCGTACTAAGCGTACATTTTGCCACTTGAAAACTTTTTGCAAGCGGGCCTCTAAAGCCTTGACAGTTTGGTTACTAAACTTTATTCTCATTTTGGTATATCCTTGTGGTGCTTTACTTTGATCGGTTGGACCAAAAGGATATACCTCTTTTAGCCTTCTAGGGCAAGTGCTTTTTCCATTTCATTTCCTTAACATCTATAGTTGTGCTTTGACGTGGTTACAAGGGCTTAACCTACAAACTAGGGCCGGTGCTTGCAAGGTTTAAAGTTCAATACTATTTACGCTTACCTCTGGAGCTTTACCGGAAAGTGGGGTTTGGAAACCATTAGCCGGTTGGATATCTGAGAGGGGAAATTCCACCGGGCCTGTAATTTCACTCCGACCTGGCTATTTAACTGATCCGGCACCGGCATCCAATTTTGTTTTTCCTGCCTACTTTATAGGAAGGTTTTTATCTACTGATAATTCATGAATCTAGCAAGGTAGGGTTTTAAGGAAGTTACCCTTATTTCAAAGCGTAATCAACCGCAGTTTCGGCGTGAATAGTGGTAGTGTCGAAAAGGGGCACCACGCTGTCTTCTTGCTCTACCAGGAGCATTATTTCAGTACAACCTAAAATAATGCCCTCCACTCCTTTTTCAACCAGGTGCGCGATAATCTCCCGGTATCTTTGGCGTGAGGCAGGATTTACTTTACCTAAGACCAGTTCCTGATATATTACATCACTGACATATTGTCGTTCATCTGCTTCCGGCACCACCACTTCAAGGCCATATTTTTCGGCCAGCCTGCCCTTGTAAAAATCTTGTTCCATGGTGTAAATCGTGCCTAAAAGTCCGATCTTCTTCATTTTGGCCGCTACAATTTGCTCGGCAGTAGCGTCTGCCAGATGTAACAAGGGGATTTTGACCTGATCCTGAACCGCTCCGGCCATTTTGTGCATGGTATTGGAACAGATAATGATAAAATCAGCCCCGCCTCTTTCCAGGTTCTGGGCGGCTTCCACCATCAAGTGGGTAGCTTCATCCCATAAATTTTGATGTTGTAATTTCTCAATCTCGGCAAAGTCGAATGAATACATGAGGCTTTTGGCCGAGTGTAACCCGCCCAGCTTTTCTTGAATACGCTGGTTAATGATTCGATAATATTGGGCCGATGACTCCCAACTCAATCCTCCAATAAGCCCAATTGTTTTCATCTGCTTGATCCTTTCCAATAGCACAGCACAGCCTTTTATTCAAGGCTCGACCGATTATACGTCTTATTTTCAATCTGAAATAGTTTTGAAATAGTCCATTTTTGCGGGGGAAATCAAACAAACAGTCCGCGTTTATCAGCGTATTGCAGCCCAATATTAAATCCATCGGCATCTCGATGGTGGCATTCACCTGTGATAAATCAACTCCGGCAACCTTAAGAGTTGGGAAGGTATAGTTGTCTATATTGGCCACTTCCATCATGAACATGGGTGTTTCCATTTTGGTTCCGGTAGCCTCTGTCTCGGTAGAAAGCCCGATTTCTTGAAAGAGCGCCGGGGATTTCTTTACAAAGTTCAGGTCCACAATTGTACCTGGTCTGGTAGAAGCTGTCAGCTTTAGCTGACGGAGTAATTACTATCCTTTGAAGCAGGATTTATTGACAGGAGGTATTGGATTATATCTTTTGTAATCCCTTCAAAATAGCTTTGCTACAGTCTCACTTCCATACAAAACTTGTCTGGGTTTAAATATCTTTTTGATTCTGGATTATCTCTTCCACTAATGCTTTCTTATCAGCTCCCACAGTCTCAACTCCCACCAAAGTAGTTTCCTTGCGGAGTGTATTAGAATCACTTCGGTGACGCCAGTACAGCCAGATACTACAAATGACGATAGCTAAAACTGCGGTTAGTTGGGCGGTTCTTAAACCAGCGTAGATCAGACTATCGGTTCTTAACCATTCGGTAAAAAATCTGCCTGCCGAGTAAATGATCCAGTACACCAGAAACACATCTCCATTTTTACGCTGCCAGCCCAGTTTTCGTTCTAACCAGGTGGGCTAGGGTTTAAGCGATAAATAGAGTAAGGTTAAAAAGCACGCATAATCCCATAAAGATTCGTAAAGAAAAGTAGGATGGAAAGTACCGTCAGGACCGGGATTACCAGCGGTGTCACAACGTGTGTCAATTGTACCAGGGTGACCATCGGTCCGGTAATTACAGGGTATCTTTATACCCCATGGTAAATTGGTCGGGCTGCCGTAAGCCTCATTGTTCATAAAGTTACCCCAGCGGCCGATCCCCTGGGCCAGCACCAGACCAGGAGCGATAAAATCGGCCCAGCGCCACATACTTATTTTGGTCCGTCTGGTGTAAATTATTCCGCCCAGAATACCACCCAGCACTCCGCCCTAGATGGCAATTCCACCTTCCCAGATAGCAATTATTTTCTCGGGAGAGTGTGAATAGGTCGGCCAGGTAAAAGCTACAAACCATAACCGGGCGGCAACCAGGCTGCAAACTAATATCACTGGCAGCACTTTCCAGGTATGGTCAGGGTTCTCACCGCGCCGCCCGGCTAGAAAAGCCGTCAGAAAACTCGCCAGAATCACTCCAAAGGAAATTAGAACCCCGTACCACCGGAAGCGTAAAAAACCAAGATTGATTAAATCAGGTTGATTGCCACCCTCGAATTTGAGCAGGAAAAATATTAGAACTACCAGGCTGTAAAAACCAAATATTGCATACCAGTTGAGAAGAAATCCAGGATCGATTTTTTTCTTAATAGAGCCATTGTCTTCAGTTTTAGCAATTATGTCTGACAATTTCCAGCAAGCCTCCTCATTTATTTTAATATATGTCCGAACATAATGATACTAAACGAGCAGATTTCTTCTGTCAAGGATATTTCAGAGCTTTAAGCAAGGTCTAATTTTAAATGTAGGGCTTAGATCTTATACTAAAACAAGCTATTTCAAACCAGAGGTTCTCAGCTTTCATAAAAACCAGGTCTTTCTTCGAAGACGCCTGTTCTTGTTTTAATCAGATCAAAAGTCTTACTCCGGTCTCTGACCCATTTAATCAGGGATTCCGGCCAAATTAAGAAGACGTAACTAGACATAGAAAGCAGTTTGTGTTAAGCTTAGCTGGATTGAACTACCCAAATCCAAATT
>JAYSYV010001328.1:0-3296 GCA_043727245.1 Chloroflexota bacterium
AGGATAGGCCGGGGACGCGCAGGTTTCAAGTTATTTTTTTTACGGTCCATAATTTGCCGGGTAGTTTGAACAATTCCTTTTTGGCCCTGCCAGGTTGTACCGGCTATTTCGCCAGCCTGATTTGGCAAACTGGCCTGGGCGGTAGCTGGTGAGGTAGGGTTTACAAAATTGGCCTGGGC
Organism: Chloroflexota bacterium; assembly: GCA_043727245.1. Lineage (GTDB taxonomy): Bacteria > Chloroflexota > Chloroflexia > Chloroheliales > Chloroheliaceae > 54-19. The sequence goes on from JAYSYV010001328.1 coordinate 180, forward strand.
AGATGCCGGGAAATCGTTTAAAGTGCCTGTTGCGAGCAACATAAAGGCTGCAAAACCCATAAAAATACGCCAGTTATTGAAGCGAACCAATTTAGAATACCTCTTGCCACGTTAGTAAAACTTTTTTAACCTTATTCTAACAAAAGAAAGCAATTTTTCATAGGCACTTTTAGGTAGATAATCATGAGTTAGAGCCTGGGAGGGTATATAATAGGATATAACAAATTGGCCTGTCCGATCAGGCACTTTGATTGTATAACCCGTCACTGCTAACGGGTAATTTTTTAGAGAGGCAACTATCAATGCGAACCCAATCCGCCGTCCCGGCATCTACCGACAAATCAACCGGCAGCAAAGTCTTTTTTGGAATATTCGGAACCCTCATGGTGGTGTGCTACCTGCTGACCTTCTGGGTTTTTCTTAACGGGATTGCGCTTATAACCGGCGGAGGCCGGACATCTGCCACCGTAACCGAGGTCGCAGATGCCAACAATGAAGGAACACCGAGCGCAGTCGTTACTCTGCCAGCCAATGGCAACAATTTCAATGTCACAACCAAAGACAGCGCCAGACTATACACTTTTCACTTCAAGACTGGGGACGGCCTGTTAGTGGAGAAATCCTATGTCACGACCGCTTACGACCTGGGCGAGGTGGGCAGCCAGGTCAAGGTAATTTATAACCGAAATAACCCGCAAGAGTTTATCGTGGATGGTTTTTTGCCGGTATTTTATTATGTCGGGAAAAATTGCCTACTTTTTGTAACGCTGACTATTTTAATAATCGTTGCCCTGGTGCGCTGGCGTAACAAGAAAAACCGAATTGCCAGAGCTTAAATTAAAGATTAGATATTAATTTGCCAGGTTAGAAGCGCTTAGACCAACTGAGTCCCAGCGCGGGCCATTCCTTGTACGACAAAGTGGTGAAAGGGTCGTATCAGGTTAAAATAAACTGGGCCGGTCCATTTATGGTAATTTACTACGGTTGCCACGTGAAAATTCCGGGTCTGACCTTCCGTCTGTTCGACCATTACCACCAGGGTAGCTTTCAAATGGGTGTCATCTACCTCGGCTACGATATAGTTTTCCTCTTTAGCCAGCCTGACTCTAAAGAAAGAAAGGTTTGAGCCGGTCTGAAATGGTATAGCCTCCGGCTTAACTTTAAGAGGTCGCGGAATACCGCTCTTACGCAGACCAAGAAACCGTACAAGGACCGAGCGCACCCCATAGAGAAAAGTCACCCAGCCAGGCTGATAATTAAACATTGAAGCTAAAAAATCGCGCAAACTCTTTTTACTACGCACGGTTTTTACATCAATATGGTTGGCCCCTTTAAGTAATGAGGCTAACTCTGGAATAGTTCTTAAATAGTTGCGTCCGTCCAAGTCTTTACTCCTTTTCTGCTGCCAAAAACTTAGCTGGTTTAGAAACAGCCTGCTGGATTTGCCGGTAAAGCTGTTTTCTTTCCTCGTCTTGAATAGGTGGGATTACCTGCTGGCTGCCTACAAAAATTGTGTAAAGCAAACGGGCCATTACCAGAGCCTCTGTTTCACTTTGGCCTAAATCCTGACAAAGCTTTTGCAGGTAACTCATGCGTTGCAGGTCCATACGGGCCTGATAGATTCTGACTTCTCCGTCCTGCAAAGCCCAGGCTCGAAAAGCCACTTCTACTTGTGGCCTGGATTGGATAGTTAATTCCAGCAATTTTTGCAGCTTTTCTTCAGGTGGACCGGCTTCCTCAGCGATGCGAATAATATGGTAAGTGCTTTCTTCCTCGTAGAACTGCAACAGCTTTTCTTTGAAATCGGCGTAGCTCTTGAAATGATAGTAAAAAGAGCCTTTGGTAACGCTCAGCCGAGTGGTTAATACCTCGACTGTCAAAGCCGCCGCCCCGCTTTCGCCCAATGCTTTCAGAGCTTCATTGAACCAGTGCCGTTTTGTTTTTCTTTCCGTGTATCTTCCCTGCTACCATACCATACCATACGGTATGGTATGGTATTACAACAGCCGTTAAACATTGTCAATAGTTTTTTTCTTGTCTTCAGGCTTTGGGTACTGATTAGCAATTAGCCCAAACTATAATTACAATTACTTGACAATCCAACAATCTGATTGTATAATTACCCTATACCCCTATAGGGTATAAAGAATATATTATAATATAGGAGCTATTGTTCATGACAGAATTAACTTTTGAAGTACCGGGCGTATCCTGCAACCATTGTGTAAACGCAATAACCGAGGAGACAACTACTGCCGGGGTAAATCAGGTAGAAGTTGACCTCAATAGCAAGCGGGTTTACGTTGCTTATGACCCGGCCAAAGTTTCCGAGCAGCAAATAAAAGAAGCAATTGATGAAGCCGGGTATGATGTAGCAGGCCAACACGAAGGCAAAGCTTTGAGCGCGGCAGGTCAGGCCAAAGCGTCCTTGAAGTTTATTTAAGTTAAACTCACCGCTGGAAAACTCACTATTAGTAGCTAATTCAGAGTGCTTGGCCCAAGGTGGCACGTTAGTATTTAGACCTGGATAATTTTCTGCTTTAAAGGTATTGCCGAATTGCCTGGTTGTGCTATAATTCAAGGTGAGGCGGTTCTCCACGGCAAATTCAGACCGTCCTCCGTCCATGGTTTTTGTAGGAATGGTGAATATGAGATAACTCTTTCTTGAACAGCAAAATTTAAAGCAGCCCGGTTGTGCCTGTGGCAATTCCTGGGCGCTTGATATTTTTGGGGATAATTTCGCTAATTTAAGAAAGAGTTAAATATGTTCAAAGTAACCAACCTTAGCAAAAGCTATGGCGATGCCATTGTCCTCGACAAAATTACCTTTACCTTACACCGGGGCGAACGAGTGGGCCTGATTGGCCCCAACGGCGCTGGGAAATCCACCCTTTTAAGAATAATTGCCGGGTTAGAGCAACCGGACCGGGGCAACGTCTACCTGGAACCGTCCGCACGCCTGGGTTATCTTTCGCAAGCCTTGATTTACGAGCCGGATGCCACTGTCGGGCAGGTCATCGGAACCGCGATTGGTCCAGCCCTGGATATTCTAGCCGAAATTGAGCGGTTGGGCCAGGCCATCGCCACCACAACGCCCGAAGAATACGACACTGTGAT
>JAYSYV010001329.1:0-3294 GCA_043727245.1 Chloroflexota bacterium
TCTTCGGTGGAAGAATTATCGGCAATAGCCTGACCTTCCATAATCCGGTCCCCTTTGTTAATTGAGGGGCGCTGGTTGATACAGGTGTCCTGGTTGGAGCGCAGGAACTTCTGCAAGGTGTGGGGATATTCCACGCCATCATCGTCTGTAATCACAATCCTGGTCGCGGTAACTTCCGTAGCCGTACCGGTAGCCAGAGATAACAACACCCGGCCACTATCGCGGGCGGTTTGCCACTCCATACCCGTACCGACCACTGGTGACTGAGGCCGCAACAACGGCACAGCCTGGCGCTGCATGTTAGCACCCATCAAGGCCCGGTTTGCGTCATCGTGTTCGAGGAACGGAATCAAGGCGGTTGCCACGCTGACGACTTGCTTGGGCGAAACGTCCACATAGTCAATCATGTCGGGAGCTTCGGCTACAAACTTGTCTTTGTAACGAGCGGCCACACGGTCGGCTATAAAGTGTCCCTGGTCGTCCAGCCGGACGTTAGCCTCGGCAATACGGTATTCTTCCTCACGGTCGGCGCTCAGATAGTCAATCTGGGCCGAAACGACCGGTCGGATACGAATAGAGCGAAGACTCAAAGCGGCAATCTTCTCACCCAGGGTCTGGTCAATCTGAGCGCCTTCTTCACCGATAATCTCACCACTGCCGGGGTCGGTAATAGTCTCGCGGAGGAATTTGCCGACCAGTTGATCTAGCGTGTTATCCACCCGGTGAGCGACCTTGCGATAAGGCGTTTCGATAAAACCGTACTGGTTAATCTGGGCGTAGGTTGCCAGGTTGCCGATAAGACCGATGTTCGGACCTTCGGGGGTTTCAATCGGGCAGATACGGCCATAGTGGGAATGGTGAACGTCGCGAACGTCGAACCCAGCCCGGTCCCGGTTCAAACCGCCTGGTCCAAGGGCGGAAAGCCGCCGCTTGTGGGTCAATTCAGCCAGGGGATTGTTTTGATCCATAAACTGCGACAACTGACTACCGCCGAAGAATTCCCGCATCGCAGCCACGACTGGCCGGATGTTAATCAGAGAGTTAGGAGCCGCCGTAGTCGGATCGGTGATGCTCATGCGCTCTTTGATGACGCGTTCCATACGCAACAGACCTATCCGCAACTGGTTCTGAATCAACTCACCCACGGCCCGGATGCGCCGGTTGCCCAAATGGTCAATATCGTCGGCGTGGCCCTCGCCGTTGTTCAGGCGAATGAGCATATCAATAATCGCCAGGACATCAGAGCGGGTCAGGTGGCGCTCAGTTGGAGCGGGTTCTAGTTTGAGCCGTTTATTTAACTTATAGCGTCCCACGCGGGCCAGGTCATAGCGGCGCGAGTTGAACAGCAAAGAGTCCAGCAGCGAGCGGGCGTTATCCAGGGTCGGTGGGTCGCCAGGCCGTAAACGCTTGTAAAGCTCGATCAGAGCTTCCTCACCGTTGCTGGTGGGATCTTTGTCAATAGTTTGCTGGATGGTCAGGCTATTGGAACCCCGTTCCGCCCCGGAAGGAGTATTGAAAGCGCTCTGGTTAGCCGCTGCAAAAAGCTCCAACAGGTCTTCATTAGAACCGGTCTGAGCCGGTTTCACTTCGGGATTCAGAACTGCCAGCACCGCTCGCAAAAGGACCGTCACCGGAATCTTACGCTTGCGGTCAACTTTAACGCTCATCACGTTCTTGTTGGAGGTTTCAAACTCCAGCCATGCGCCCCGGTTGGGGATAAGTTTAGCGCCATAATACTTGCGACCGCTAACCGGGTCTTCGTCTTCGACAAAGTAGATGCCAGGGCTGCGGACCAACTGGGAAACCACCACGCGTTCGGCCCCGTTGATAACAAACGTGCCGTTCTCGCTCATGATGGGGAAATCTCCCATAAAGATTTCGCTCTCGTTAACTTCGCCGGTTTCTTTAATTACCAACCGGACATTGACCCGCAAAGGGGCGGAATAGGTGGCATCCCGGTCCCGGCATTCGGAGTCAGTCCAACGGGGCTTATCGAAATGGTAATCTAAAAAATGTAACTCCATGCTCTTGCGAGTGAAATCTTCAATTGGTGAGATTTCCTCGAAGAGTTCGCGCAGACCTTCCCGCTTAAACCAATCGAAACTGTCAATCTGAGTCTGAATCAGACGGGGCATCTCCAGTACCGTAGGGATGCGGGCGAACCAGTGTCGGTCAGGTCTCTTTAGTTTTGCGTCATTTTCGGCGCCTGCTTGGAAAACTGAAGGGGAGAGTTTATTGAGAGCAGCCATTGACATGTGTTTAATTACTCCTTAAATCACACAGCACCCTCACCTGCCTGAAGGTGACAATGCAATAAGCACGTACCTAACTGGCCCGTGAAAGCGGTTTTGAAACTTAATCAGCCGGGTTTATCTCAGCATTGAGACTTAGTTTCGTAGGCCATCTTACAGGACTGGGTTTAGCAGTGCTTTCCTTCTTAAAAAGAATATTCAAATTGTAGGCGCAAATTATACAGGGAAAGACTGCCCAGGTCAAGAGGAGGGCCGTTGCGGAGTATTGGGTTTTTCGTAACTCTAATCCCTTTTTAATTTTTCCCTGGTTTACTTTCTTAGGTCTTATTTATCTTACTACATGTTAGCTTATTTGCGCCACCGCTGGACGCTAAAACTTTAAGTTGGGGCTGATTATTCCCCCCAAACCCGATTAGCTTTAAGCCAAAGAAACTGTTTCCACCAGTTAAGCTCAGGCTGCTACTCGTACCAGTGCCAGTTATTGTAATAGCCGGGCCGGAAGTACTGCAAACACCATTCAGCTTTAGGCCGGTTGGAATTTGTAATGGGCTTGTTAAAGGAATATTTTGACCAGGATTAAGAGCCACATTGACTGTAGACTTTAAATTGGGATGGGTCACGGCCCACCGCAAATAGCCGCAACTGTTCTGGTCCGTATTGTTCGCGCTTACAACCGAGTCCACGCAACCATTGGCAATGGTAAAGCTAAGATTAGCAGAAGTGCCACCCGGTGAATTAATCACTGTAATAGTAGCAGTTCCGGTGGAAGTGAGGTAACTGGCCGGTATGCTAACGGTAAGTAGATGGTTATTAATGAAAGTTACGGTGGGGGTGGGGGTCAGAGTATTCCATTTAACAACCGAATTACTCAAAAAATAGGAGCCTTTGATGGACAGGGTAAAACCGGGACCGCCCGCGCCTTGTACCGGAACCGTATCCGGGAAATATTCCGAAACCGCCGGTAATGTATTTGCAAGATTAAAGGTCGCCGTATTTGAATTACCACCACCGGGAGCCGGATTATTAACAACTATCGCCCGGC
>JAYSYV010001330.1:0-3293 GCA_043727245.1 Chloroflexota bacterium
TTTCCGGTGCCGATTGTAATAGCCCAGCATCTCGACCCTACTCGTCCCAGTCACCTGGCTAGCATTTTAAGCCGTCATTCCCCGTTACCGGTGGTAATAGTTGAACAGGAAGAACACCTCAAGGGCGGTACAGTTTATGTCGTACCTTCCAACAAACACGTGGAAATAACCGACCACACCGTTTCAGTTTTATCTGAGGGCAAAAGCCGGCCAAAACCCTCAGTTGATCTGTTACTCACTACGGCGGCTGAAAGATTTGGTGAGAAATTAATTGCTGTCATACTCACCGGGACAGGCTCAGATGGCACGCTTGGAGTACGGGCGGTCCACGAGAGTGGCGGTACGGTGATTGCCCAAAACCCGGCTACGTCCGCTTATCCTGCGATGGTTCAATCACTGGACCCGGAGGCTGTGCATATTACAGCTGATTTACCGCAGATTGGCTTGCTTCTTTCCGACCTGGTAAGCGGTACTAGAATTCAGTTACGACCCGGTGTTGAAGTAGATCTGGCCCCTTTTCTGGAACAATTACGGGCTTATAGCGGGATGGACTTTCGGGCCTATAAACCTGGCACCATTCTGCGCCGCCTGCAACGCCGCCTGGTTGCTACGAGTAACAGTGACCTGACCAGTTACAGGAGTTACCTACAAGCTCATCCCGAAGAATATGAACAACTTATCGGCAGTTTTCTGATTAAAGTTACCGAATTTATGCGTGACCCGGAAACCTTTACTTATTTGCAAGAACAGGTTCTTCCTGAACTAATTGAATACAGCCATACGAATAATTTTGAGCTGCGCATATGGTCGGCGGGCTGCGCCACTGGTCAGGAAGCCTACTCACTGGCAATCCTGGTTAGGGAGGCTTTGGGTGAAGAAATCAGGGATTATAATATTAAGATTTTCGCTACCGATGTAGACGCGAACGCGATTGTCTTTGCCCGGCGCGGTTTTTATGCCAGGGGTAGCCTGGACCGCTTATCACCCGAACTGGTAGAGCGGTACTTTACGGTGAATTCAGCAGGGTATGAAGTAAAAAAGCAAATTCGGGAACTGATAATATTTGGGGAACACGACCTGAGCCAACGCGCCCCTTTCCCGCGTATAGACCTGGTGTTATGTCGCAATGTGCTGATTTATTTTAGCCGGGAGCTTCAACAGCACGCGCTCCGGCTTTTTGCCTTTGCCCTGCGCGACCGGGGTTTCCTGGTACTGGGCCGCAGCGAGAGTAACAGTCCATTGGGCGAGCTTTTTGCCCCGATGGAACAGGGCCAGCGAGTGTACCGCCGTCAGGGTCAGCGTCAGCTTACCCAACCTTTGGTTCTTAACAATGGTAGATCCCTGGCCTCCCCTGGCTCAGGGCGGCGGCGGCCCACTGAAATGCGTAGCGTATTCCAGATGCAACAGGAAATCCTGCCGGGTCGAAACGCCAGAGATAATTTACTGCTCAAGTTGCCGATTGGGGTAGCGGTGGTAGACGAACGCTTTGATATTCTGGAGATCAATAGTGCGGCTCGCCGGATGCTCTCTATTCATACGTCGGCTATCGGAGAAGATTTAGTTCACCTGGCCCATTATGTTGAACCTCGTGAATTAGGGGCGGCCATCACTAAAGCCATCCGGGAGAATACGGTTACTACTCTGAACCGGGTGGAAGTTCCCCACCGGACCACAGGAGAACCTACTTTTCTACAGATCAGTTGCTATCCTCATCCGGGAGAAGGGGACGGTGAAGCGGAAACCGCGAGTGAAAGTGGTGGGGCAGCGGCAGGGGCAGGTGTGAACTACGCCCTGATACTAATTACAGACGTTACCAATCTTCTTAAGACTCAACTTGATTTAGAACAGTCTCACTCCCAGGAAGCCCAACTAGCGGCGGAATTAGCCGAAAGTTTCAGGTCGCTCAAAAAAGCTAACGCTGACTTACTAAATCGTAACGAGCAGTTAACGCAGAGCAATACCGAGCTGGCCCAGGCTAAACTTCAGGCGGAAGAAGTTACAAAGCGCCACACCCGCCAGATGGAGCTGTTAATTAAGGCTAACCGCAATCTCCTCGCGGCTAATGAAGAGTTAACTATGACAAATGCCCTACTTCGTACCAATAATGAAGAATATATGTTGCACACGGAAGAAGCCCAGGCTGCTATCGAAGAAGCCGATACCCTCAACGAGGAAATGCAGGCTACCAACGAGGAGCTTGAAACCCTCAATGAAGAATTACAGGCTTCCGTGGAAGAGTTAAACACTTCTAACACTGACCTGGCCGTGCAAACCGACGAACTTCGCCACCGGACGGACGAGCTAAGAGAGCAGGAACAGCTAAACGAACAGGAACGGGCGCAGCTTGCGGCCATACTTTCCAGCATGGGTGACGCGGTACTGGTAGTTAACCCGGCGGGTAAAGTTCTTCTGACCAATGCGGCTTATGACCAGACTTTTGGGGATGACACAGGGTTGGTACTGCTGGATGAGACCGGTAGGCTGCCCCTGGAAACCGAGGGCACTCCCCAGGCGCTTGCCATTAGAGGCGAACAATTTAAAATGACCTTTAGTTCCAGCGTGAATGATGGCAACCGGCACTGGTGGGAAGCGGTTGGTCAGCCGGTGTACCGGGAAGGTGAGAGTGAGCCAGCTATAAGTGTGACAGTTTTGCGAGATATAACCGAACGAAGTTTACGCCGCTTGCAAGAAGAATTCTTATCGCTGGTCGGTCACGAGTTACGAACTCCCTTGACAATATTTAAGGGTTACACTCAGATGACACTCCACTGGCTGGAAAAACAGGCAGGCGACTTTAATAAACCGCTCCACAGTTTAGAAATAGCCCTTGTTGAGGCTGAGCGATTTGAACGACTGATTGCCGATATAGGTGATATGAACCAGCTGCAAAGCGGTAAATTCAGGCTCAAGTTAGGTGATGTACGGCTGGACGAGTTAGTAAAGCAGGTAGTTGAGGCAGCCCAGACCCTGATGCCCACACAAGAAATTGAGTTGGAAAGCGACGAGGAGCCGGTGCTGGTCAGGGGCGATGTCGTCCGTCTTCAGCAATTACTTTTTAATTTGCTAACCAACGCCAATACTCACGCTGCCGAAAGTCCGAAGATCGTGCTAGGTCTGAAACGATTGAAATCCAACCAGATAGAACTAAGAGTCCAGGATTTCGGGCCAGGTATTACACCGGAGTATCTAAACGAAGTGTTTTCCCGCTTCTACCAGGTAATACCCGGCAGCGGGGGATTAGGGCTGGGTTTATATATCTCAGAACAAATAGTAACGGCTCATGGGGGTACAAT
>JAYSYV010001331.1:0-9971 GCA_043727245.1 Chloroflexota bacterium
AACGCCGAAGCGGTCGAAGTTATCCTGGAAGCGATTGAGAAGGCCGGTTACAAGGCCGGTGAGCAGGTCTTTATCGCGCTTGACCCGGCTACAACCGAACTCTACGAAGGCGGTCGTTACGTCCTGAAGAAAGAAAGCCGGAGCTTTAGCACCGATGAGATGATTGAGTTCTGGGTTGATTGGGTCAACAAGTACCCGATTATCTCCCTGGAAGATGGCCTGGCCGAAGATGATTGGGCCGGTTGGAAGTCGCTTACCGCTAAAATTGGTGCGCGGGTCCAGATTGTAGGAGACGACCTCCTGGTGACGAATGTTGAACGGTTGGCGCGGAGTATTAATGAAGGTTCGGCTAATTCTATCCTGACCAAAGTCAACCAGATTGGCTCGCTTACCGAGTCGATTTCGGCTGTCCAGATGGCTCAAAAAGCTGGTTTTACAGCAGTCATGAGCCACCGGAGCGGTGAAACCGAAGATACTACCATTGCTGACCTGGCTGTAGCCCTGAATACCGGTCAGATTAAGACCGGCGCACCGGCCCGGAGTGACCGGATTGCTAAATATAACCAGTTGTTGCGGATTGAGGACCAATTGGGCGCGTCCGCGATTTATCCTGGCAAGGCCGCTTTCCCTAATATCCGGGCGCGGTTTCAGTAGATAAATCAGGTAACTCTTCGTATTTCTCTCTTTGGAATCCCGGCTTTACTTTATAAAAGTGAGGCCGGGAATAAATTCGGAAATAAAATTTTAGGGTATGACAGACACTAATCCAAAACCCACCGCCATAATAAGCAGTGAAATATACCGCGACCACCAGACCTGGAATCATCCTGAAAGCCCACTCCGGGCCGAAGTTATGCACGCTCTGGCCGGGAAGTTGTTAGCCGGGCCGGGCCGGTTTGTGGGCCTAAACCCGGTTAAAGCCACCCTGGGCCGAATTGAAGCGGTCCATACGCCGCGTTATGTGGCGGACTTGCAGCGCTTTTGCCAGTCGGGCGGCGGGAAGATTGACCTTAATACAAAGGTTTCACCCGCTTCTTTTGAAGTGGCTTTGCTGGCGGCGGGCGGCCTCTTGCGGGGGATTGATGCCGTAATGGCGGGCGAGGTTGCCAGCGCTTTTGCTCTGGTCCGGCCACCGGGCCATCACGCCGTACCGGACGCTTCGATGGGTTTTTGCCTTTTTAATACTGTCGCGATTGCTGCCCGTTACCTGTTGGACCATTACGGCCTGGAGCGAGTGCTAATCGTAGATTGGGATGTGCATCATGGCAACGGCACGCAAGATATTTTCTATAATGACCCCAGGGTACTTTTCTTTAGCAGCCACCAGTACCCGCTTTATCCTGGTAGCGGCCACTTGCGCCAAACCGGCGAAGGTCGAGGCCGGGGCTATAACCTGAATTTGCCTTTACCGGCCGGTTGCGGTGACGCTGTGCTGGAAAGAGCCTTTGACGTTTTACTCGAACCTTTAGTTGAAAAATTTCGGCCTCAATTTATCCTGGTTTCAGCCGGTTATGATGGGCATTGGCGCGACCCCCTGGCTGGTTTAAACCTGAGTACCGAAGGCTATGCCCGCTTGACCGGGCGCTTAATGCAACTGGCCGCAACCCATTGCCAGGGCCGCATAGCCCTGACGCTGGAAGGCGGCTATGACCTGACGGCTTTAACCGGAGCGGTTGAAGCTACTTTATGGACGCTGACCGGGGAAACGCCCGAAGCGGCCAGCCGTGATGACCAGACCGGGCCAGGTCCGGGCGGCTACTCGCCGGAGCTTGGCCCGCTCCGAGAGCTTTTTCACGAAGCTCGTCAGGTTCACGGCCTCTAATTTTATCGCAATTATTCAAGTTATTATCCAATCTCTTCTCTAATAAAGGAACTAAACTTAATGGAAGCAGGACGCAGTTACCGGGAGGATGACAGCCTTAAAAGGGGTGAGGCGCAAATTTACCAGCTACAGCAGCAGGTAGACGAATTGCGCCGTTTGTTGCGCGAGCAGATGGCCCGCCAGAACAGTGTTGAAGAATATTTGAAGCAGGGCCAGTCGGTTATTGTGACGGTGCGCGACCAGGTGGACAAACAGACCGCCGAGTTTCACCAGGCTTTCCAGGTACGCGTCCTGGAAGAACACCGTATCAAGCAGGAATTGGCCGAGCTTCAGGTCCGCTCGACCGAGCCGATTAAACCCTTGCGGGAATTGCGCTCCCAGATTACTCAGTTGTTCGAGCAGCGCCGCCGCGAAGGTGAGCAGGTCGGTGTAGACAAACAGGCCGTCGAGAAGGTCGCTACAATGGCCCGCGATACCCAGGCCCACATCGGGCGGCTGGACGGGCATATCAAGGACTTGCGCGAGGCTGTTAAAATCACAGCTAACGCCCAGGAATTTTACCAGCGCGAACTGGAACGCCTCATGGAAATTATACATAACTGGGAGGGTTCGGTCCGCCGCCTGGGCGAGGAATTTCGCCAGGAGATAAAGGGGTTACGCGCCGAGGTTCAACTTTTCACCAACCGGATTGCCCGCCTGGAAGATTTGCAGCGTCAGGATGCCGCCCGTATAGAGGAATTCCCGCCGGTCTTTGATGTCCTGCGCCAGGAAGACGAGCGCATTATGGCTAATGTAGTGCGGGCCGAGAATGTATACAACGAGCGGGTGGCCGTGATACAGGACCGCCTGGAGGAAATTCGCCAGCAGACCGAAACCCAGTTCTTTAATATAAACCAGCTTTTCTCAGGCCAGGCCGATAGCGATAACGTGCGGTTTGTCCAACTTGACGACCGGATTAGGATTACCGACGCGGTGGTGCAGGACATTCAATTGCGGATCGAGCAAATTCGCCAGGTCAGCGAAGCGGAAGTTCACGAGGTTTACCAGTTGCAGGAAGCGGTTGTAACGGCTTCCCTGGAACGCGCCCAGTCCGAATACGAAATGGTCCGCCAGTTCATGGCTAAAGCCCAATCTACCGGCCTGGAAGGGCGGCGTTCGCCCCGCAGTCGGCGGCCACGGGCTGAAACTCAGCGGGAGCGGAATGTAGATAGTCACTCTCAAGAAGATAACCTGATATAGATTTCTTCCAGCCGGTCCACCATTTTCTTTAAGCTAAATTCGGCGCTGGCTCGTTCCTGCCCGCGCCTCCCCATATCTTGCCTTAACTCTGCGTCGGCCAGCAGCTTGTTAATCGCCTCGGCCAGGGCTGCCGGGTCGGACGGGGCCACTACCAGTCCTGTTTCCCCATTTAAGTTTACATAACTTGTGCCAGTACCCAGTTCGGTGGAAACGACCGGCTTTGCGGCGGCCATCGCTTCAAGCTGGACCAGGCCGAAAGCTTCGCTCCGTTCGCAGGCGGGCAGTACAAAAATATCCGCTGCCGCGTAGTAGGCTGGTAACTCCTCGTCGCTGATTTCCCCGGCGAAAATCACCCTGTCCGTCAGGTTCAGACGGGCAGTCAGGGCTTTCAAAGCGGCTTCCTGCGGCCCTATGCCCACGATTACCAGCCGTGTTTCAGCCGGAATAGTGGGCATTGCCTCAATCAAAAATTGCAACCCTTTGTAATAGCGCAGCCTCCCGGTAAAAAGCAGGAGAAGGCCCGGTGTGGCCTTGAGGCTCTCCAGGAAAGCTGGTACGGCCTCTGGCGGGTGCATAAAGCGTTGCAAATCAATCCCTAGCGAAACGGCCTGGCATTTGGCTTTGAGCGGCCTCAAAAAAAGCGAACTCTCAATATAATTGGGGCTGCTGGTCAGAATCAGGTTTACCCGCCGCAGCACCGCCCGCAGAAACGGAGCATATAAGAGTAGCAAACGTTTTTGTTTTATAATATCGCTCTGGTAAGTCATGACCGTGATAGGCCGTTTCCGGCCCAACCGGGGCAGAAATGAACCTATCAGCCAGGCTAATTCCCCCGGCGGGTAGGGCGCTTGCAGGTGGATAATATCGGGCCGGTTTTTGGAAAATAGCCGCCGCCAGTATTCCCAGGCCAGGCGCGGGCTGACCGGGGCGGAAGATAAGTTCAGCCAGCGAGCCGTCTTAAGCACCGGCACTCCATTAATTACTTCCCGGCGAGTTTGGCGGTCCTGGCTGGTTACAAGCACTTCCACCTCGTGACCCCGCACCTGCATTTCTTCGGCTAACTGCCGGATATGATTCTCGATGCCGCCCAGCACCGGGTAGTAATCTTTATAAATATAGAGAATTTTCATTTTGCTAGGATTTCCCGGTACACCTCAAAAGTTTTTTCAGCGGTGCGTTGCCAGCTAAAGCGGCTGGCCCGTTCCAGCCCTTTCTGGCGCAGTTCGACGGCTCGTTGCAAACCTTCCCTGATGGCGGCGGCCTGGGCGGTCACATCTTCCGCTCGAAAGAGAATTGCCGCGTTCCCGGCCACTTCCGGCAGTGAAGAATTGTCGGCACAGGCGACCGGCGTACCGCAGGCCATCGCTTCCAGGACCGGCAGGCCAAAACCCTCGTACAGGCTCGGAAAGACGAATAAACTGGCGCAGGCGTACAGGGCCGGTAAGTCGGCTTCGGCAATCTCGCCACGAAACTCTATCCGGTCCATTATATCCAACTGGCGGGCTTTCTCGCGCAGGTCGCCCGCATAGCGCTGGTCCTCTTTACCGGCCAGGATAAGCTTTAACGAATCGCCGGTTTGGCTGGTGTAGAGTTTGAACGCTTCCAGCAGCCGGGCCAAATTTTTATGAGGCTTGTTAATTCCCACGTAAAGCAGATAGCGTTCGGGGAGGTTTAGACTGGCCCTGGCTTCTAATTGTTCGGTTGGATTTAGCGGTTTGAAATTCTCCGAAACGCCCAGCGGAACCACCCGGATTTTAGCCGAGTTGACCCCGTATAGCCGCTCTATATCATCAGCGGTGGCCTGGGAAATGGTGATAATCCTTTTAGAGGTCAAAAAGGCCAGGCGGGTTGCCACTTCAAAGGCCATACGGGCTTTGCGCGAGGTAGAGGCGCTCGATAAGCGGGCATTAATCACATCGTAGGTGGTCAGGACGGTTGGAATAGGCAGCACATAAGGCCGGATATAATAGGGAGCATGCCAGACCTGAAAACGGCCTTGTCGGGCCGCGCCGAAAAACTGCCACTGCTCACTCAGGCTGAAAGGGCGGGCCGTGACTGCTTTTAAAGTTACTCTGGTGGGGAAACGGGCGGCCAGACCGAGCAAATCATAACGCTGGCCGGGCTGAGTCGGGTTGTAGAAAAGGGTCAAATCCGGCCCTTCCGGTAAAGCAGCCAGCCCCTCGGCCAGGTGGTAGACGTACCGCCCGATGCCGGGGAAATGCTCTTGCAGATAGCGAGCATCCAGGGCTATATGCATCGAGGCCGTCTCTTTACCGGAGAATATACGCATTTTTAGACCGGGGAAGCTTCCTCGTTAACCGGCAAAGTATCCGTATGGGGGGTTTCCTGGGTATCCCGTCCCGGCACTTCGTGATGTTTGCGGCAGCGGGCTTCGTAATTTTCGGTCGCGCCGACCAGGATAATCGGATCGTGGAAGCTGGCTGGTTGGCCGTTTATCAGGCGTTGGGTCCGACTGGCCGGAGTGCCGCAGACCAGGCAAATGGCCTGGATTTTATCAACTTGCTCGGCTTCGGCTAACAGTTGGGGCATCGGGCCAAATGGTTCGCCCCGGAAATCCAGGTCCAACCCGGCTACGATTACCCGCTGGCCCGCTTCGGCCCGTTCCCGGCAGAAATCAAGCAGTTCCGTATTGAAAAACTGGGCCTCGTCAATCGCTACTACCTGGGCATCCTCGCGGAGTTGTTCCCGCATTTGCTGAACACCCTGGACCGGGGCCGCGCTGAAATAATTGCCGTTGTGGGAAGCGACCTGGACAGCATCATAGCGGTCGTCAATGCTGGGCTTGAAGACCTGGACCACCTGCCGGGCGATTACGGCCCGTTTAATCCGGCGAATCAGTTCTTCGGTCTTGCCACTGAACATGCTGCCACAGATAACTTCAATCCAACCGCCCTGGTCCTCGCGGGTGTACATGCGTTGCCTTTCTTGCAGGTTAAATTTATCTTTCAGCACCATTATAAGCCCTCTTCTTGAATTAAAAAAGACCGCCCTTCTGTTTCAAAAGGGGCGGCCTTCATTCCAGTTAATCCTAACGCCCTCGTCTTAAGAGGAAAGCAAGACCGGTAGTAAACCGACCAGCCTATTCTTCGTCCTCGGTAGCCGTTGCCGTAGCACCAGACCGGGATTCGGCCTTCTTCTTGGCGGCGGTGGCATCTTTTTCCTTCTGCAACTGCATACGCCGCATAAAGCGGTCTACCTGACCAGCGGTATCAATGATACGCTGCTCACCGGTGAAGAAAGGATGACAGCTGGAGCAAAGTTCGGTCTTGATCGGGCCTTTTCGGGTCGAACGAGTCTTCCAGGTAGTGCCACAGGTGCCGCAAACGACATCGGCTTCCTGATAGCGCGGGTGAATACCCTGTTTCATTTTGAATACCTCTCTTTATATTATGCCGACCAGCTACACCGCGACAGGGGTTTCCTTCTTGGCATATACCACCGGGTAAACGCTAATGCGCTTTTTATCTTTACTATCCCACTCGAACTTGACAGTTCCGGCAGCGGTGGCGAAGATAGTGTGGTCACGGCCCAGGCCGACATTCTCGCCCGGTTTGAACTCGGTTCCACGCTGGCGAACCAGGATGTTGCCGCTCTTAACCACTTCACCTTCATACTTCTTGACACCAAGCATCTTGGGCTTGCTATCGCGACCGTTGCGTGAACTACCTACACCCTTTTTATGAGCCATAAGGCTTTCTCCTCTTATATTATCTACGCTGATTCGGCCCAAAATGTTCCGGGGCTGATCAGAATATGTCCTGCTGAGGGCTTAGCCCTGCAAAATCTCTTCGACTTTTAAGATCGTAAGCTGAGAGCGATGCCCGCGAGTCTTGCGGTAACGCTTCTTCGACTTAAACTTGAAGACGACGATTTTCTCGCCTTTAGTCTGCTGCACGATAGTAGTGCGTACGGCATGGCCGGAGACTGTCGGAGTGCCGATAGTTATGCCAGCATCACCGGAAAACATTAAAACATCGTCCAGGCGTATTTCATCATTAACGTTACCGGCTACATGGTCCACTTTAAAAAGCTGCCCTGGCTCTACCCGGTACTGTTTGCCACCCGTTTTTACAACCGCAAACACTTGCTGTTCCTCCTGATCGGCCCGCGAAGGCCCGCTTTTCTTCTGTCCGGCCCAGCATTATATTGGCCGGGTTGGCTGGACAGTCCTGTTTCTAAACTGGCAAAATCTCTCTCAAGCCTGCAAACTTACAACCTCTTAACAAGAAAAGGGAGGGTTTCCGCCCTCTGCCTGAGATTTCTTCTTAAAATTGCTGCCAGTGCCGGGCAACCAGCCCAGGACTTTCTTCAAATTGCAGATAGTTATTATATGAGTTTTAGCCTTTGATGTCAAGTCTACCCATAACCTTTAAAAAGGTAGTATGAGTTGACGTACCTGACTGTCTAAAAATAGAAAGCCCCCTTTGTATGGGGAGTTGTGACTTTCTAAAAATAGCCTCAAGTGGTAAAATGTAGCTAACCTTTCATTGAAGGGGGTAGTAAATGTTTCAGGGCTGTTGGTCCTTTCCTGGTGGTGAACGCGCCCTGCCAAGACTTAGACGAAAGGCAAGGTTATGCCAAGCAAAGGTTTAGATCATCATAATCACGAACCTAAAGAAGCGGAAAAGTTTTCGCCGCTTTTTGAAGAGTATCTTGAGTCCATCTTAAATATGACCACCGAGGGTCGCCCGGCTATCGGGGCGCGTCTGGCCGAGCGGATGAATGTAAAACCGGCGACAGTAGTCGGGGCCATTGACCGGCTGAAAAAAGAAAACCTGGTCGTAGTTGATGAAAAGACCAAAGGTATTACCCTGACCAATGAAGGCCGCGTGATTGCGATTTCACTCAGCCGCCGCCATCGCCTGGCCGAGCGGTTGCTGGTTGATGTGCTGGGTCTTTCCTGGGCCGACGCTCACGATGAAGCCTGCGAACTCGAACACGCTATTTCACCCAAGGTAGAAAAAGCTCTGACCCTGTTTTTGGGAAATCCCCAGACCTGCCCGCACGGCAACCCTATTCCCGGCAGTGGCGCTGTCATTGACCCGCTGGTGCGGCCTCTCCGGTCAGCCGAGTTTGGCACGGATGTCCGCATTTCTTACATCAGCGAAGAAGCCGAACACGAGCCGGGCCTCTTGCAATATCTGGAGGAGAATAACCTCATTCCGGGGACGGCCCTTCATATTAAAGGGGTTTCGCCCTTTGAAGAAAACCTGATAATGATTAATTCGGCTGGACGTGAAGTGACCCTGGGAACCAAAACTGCTCAACGAATATATGTTGTTCCGGCCTAAATTTTAATAATGTCGCCAAAAACGGATGAGGAATGGATAAGGAAAGCCATGATTAACGAAACGCGGTTGCGTGATCTTTTGATGGAACTTTGTAGCATTGATAGTGAATCCCGCGAGGAACGCGAGGTCGCCCAGCACCTTATAAAGGTGATGAAAGCGATGGGCGCTCAGGTCGAGGTTGACGGGGCGGGCGAAGCAGTTGGCGGTAATACCGGCAACCTAATTTGCCGCTTTCCGGCCACTTCCCCGGACGCGCCGCCGATTTTCCTGGCGGCCCACATGGATACAGTCACACCCGGCAAAGGAGTCAGTCCCATCCTGGATGGCAATATTATCCGCAGCAACGGCAAAACAGTGCTTGGTGGCGACGATAAAAGCGGCTGCGCGATTATCGCCGAGGTCTGCCAGGTGATGACCGAACAAAACCTGCCTCATGGCGGGATTGAGGCTGTTTTCACCATCTGCGAAGAAGTCGGCTTACTTGGCGCTAAATTCCTGGACATTTCTAAATTAAGTTCCAGTTATGGCCTGGTCCTCGACAGCGATGATATTGGCTTTCTTTTCACTCAGGCTCCTGCCTCGGACAAAATGAAATGGACCATTTACGGCCTGGAAGCCCACGCTGCAATGGCCCCCGAACAGGGCATGAGTGCTATCAAGATTGCCGGGGAAGCTATCGCTAAAATGAAGCTGGGTCGGGTCAATAACCAGACGGTTGCCAATATCGGCTCGATTCACGGCGGTGGGCCAGATAATATTGTGCCGAACCGAGTGGTTGTCACGGCGGAAGCCCGCAGCCTGACGGTGGAAGGTCTGGAAGCCCAGACCCGCCACATGGACGAATGCTTCCGGGAAGCCGCCGCTAACTACGAAGTGACGGTTGATGGCGTGAAAAATGCCGCTCGCGTAGAAACTGACATCCACCGTGAGTACGATACAATGAACGTGAGCGTTGATAGCACGATTGTGAAACTGGTCCTGGAAGCGGCCAACAACCTGCACCATAAAGTCGAAACGCTTTCGATGATGGGCGGCTGCGATGCCAACGTACTGAACAAAAAAGGTCTGGAAAGCGCTAATTTGGGAACCGGCATGCGGGCCATTCACACTGTAAACGAGTGGCTGGACCTGCGTGATCTCAACAAATCGGCCAGTGTCGTGCTGGAAATCGTCCGGCTCAACGGCCTGGTAAAGGTATAATAACTTGGTAAATTTAGACGATATTAAACTGGCTCAGCGCCGGATTAGCGGAGTAGCCGTTCGGACTCCGCTCATACCCTATTCCCAGGTTGTGGATGACGACCGGGCCTTATATTTCAAGCCGGAAAACTTTCAACCGATTGGCGCTTTCAAAATTCGGGGAGCTTATAACAAAATTGCCTCTCTGACCACCGAGGAAAAACAGCGCGGGGTCATCTCCTATTCAAGTGGCAACCACGCCCAGGGTGTGGCTTATGCCGCTCGCGAATTGGGTGTCCGGGCAACCATCGTGATGCCGGGCAATGCCCCTAAAGTAAAGCTCGATAATACTCGCGCCCTGGGAGCTAACGTTGTTCAGGTGGGCAACGGTGGCGAAGAACGCCGCATCAAAGCCGAAG
>JAYSYV010001332.1:0-3292 GCA_043727245.1 Chloroflexota bacterium
CCTTTAAGCATGTCTGTTCTATGGAGTTTTAGCCGGTAATTTTCAAGGTTGGCAAACCAGGCCGACCGGGTAGTAATGAGGAGTGAGAAGGGAATGCCCAGGAAGAAAGATACAAGCCACATATTACAGCCGGGCTTCGATATTTTCGAGCAGGAACTAACGGAGGCTGACCGGGGTGTGCTGTTGAAGACGCACTACCGCCGCAAACAACTGGCCGGGTTCGTGCCGCTCTGGAATGAGTTCTTCCGCTGCTATCACCTGGCCGGGGTTAGCCCCAATGCGGTTTATTTGTGGGCCTACTTGCGCCAGTACGAACACGAACGGCGCGAGTGGAATGCCGTGTCGGATATTTCCTGGCCGGGTCGCCGCGATATTGCTGAGGCTCTGGGTGTCAGCATCACCCACCTGCCCAACCTGTTGAACGAACTGCGCCGGGCCGGTCTGGTGACTTTTCAGTTGGTGCTGCCGGGCTTTGAAGAACTGGCCGAGTCGATTGGCGCGAGCGTTGAGGCAGTCCGGGGAAAAGCGGCTGAATACGGCGTGAACCCCAAAGTGGATGCTACGCTCTACCGCACCGCCGACCCTTTTACCAAGAGCGAGTTTGCTTTACATACCCGCCTGAAGTTTTGCAAAAGCTGCAAGGTCTATCGATATTGCGAAGGAGCCAGAGATGCCCAGACCCTGCTTTCGGAAAACCAGAAAAGTCTTAAAGGAGATAGCCGCTCCGGTCCCACTTTTGCCCCCATTTCAAAGGCGGCGGCTTTGCTAGAACCAGTGGCGCAACGTAAAGTTTCGCTTAAAAAAGCGGCTATTTCACCCAAAATTGAGCCTGTAACCGCCGACCGTATTCATATAAGTACAGCCGGTGAATCTAAGAAAATACAGTCACCGACTCAATATAGAGTCAGTGACCGAATCAGACCTGATTCGGAGGCCGTATCTAAGAAAATACACTCTCCGAATCCAAGTAGATTCAAAACCAGTATTAATAAACCAACTCTAAAAAATCAACCTGAAGAATCCACCAGCATGGGGAAAAGGAATTCCACTGAACCTAAAACGTCTCAGCCCAACCTGGAACAGTTGGTGGTGGACTCAACGGATATGAATCTGGAAAGTAGTAAGATTCAACAGGTGATGACCAGCGCAACCCGGTTAGCCGAAACCGACTTATTGCGCCAGTTTGGGTTCGACCCTCAGACCGCCGCGAACCTGGCCGAAAAAGCTTTTTCGCTCGGTAAAACCAGCCATTATATTCAGGGGATTTTGCAATATGCGCGAGAAAATGCCAGGCAGAATCCGCTGGGCCTGGCTCGTTACCTGATCGAACGCGGCGAAGACCGCCTGAGCAAAAGTGACCGCTGGCAGCAGCAAAGCATGTTCGGTCAGGCCATATCTGAACCGGAAGATTTCCCTTCCAAAGAAAACCTGGAAACCTCCGAAGCCGAAGCCAACGAAACGGACCACTATGCCCTCATCCGGGCTAAACTCGCTACCGCTCACGGCCTGACCCATCAAGACACGGAACGCTGGAACGAACTGCTCCAACTGCTCTCTTTCAGTGGGGCGCAAAACGCCGCCGAACTGTTCCGCTCCAGTATCGGCTACCAGGACATGGCCGGGAACTTACGGGTGATTATGCGAAACCTGTTCGACCAACGCCGAGCGGGGGCTTATCGCGACCAGCTTGAGCGGGTGGTAGTTCAGGCCACCGGGAAAATGCCTCACATAGAATTCGATTATTAATCCTAATCCTCGTTAATTTCGACCCCGTGTTTTTTAGCGGCAATCTTAATCCGGTTTTTAATTTGAGTTACGTCATCCCTGTCGTATTTGGCGGCGTTATCTTTGTGGTTGATGTAGCTCCAGGCCGCCCGGACGTGTTCCGGCGAATCAATCGGGTACTTTTTGTTTGTGGTGTCGGCAAACTCTACGTTGCCATATTCGTGCAAACCCTCTTTGGGACTAACGTCCTCGCGCTTCTCGATATGCTCTGCCATAAAATGCTCCGTTTCTTTTAACCATAGCCTACAATCTATAGTGAGTCAGCCCAACCTGACTCATTAAAAACTTAGCACAATGCGTACCTTAACTCTATTGTCCAGTGTCGCTGATTTAGTATGAAAGGCATTAGGATGGACAACCTTATAGAATAAAAAATCCCGGTACAAGACCGGGATTTTTTTAATCTAATTTACACCCATTTGGAAGCATCATTGAGGCGCTGCACCTGCTCCTCGGATAGTTTCAGGTCAAGGGCAGCCAGGTTGTCGTGCAACTGTTGCGGCGAGTTCGCACCGATAATCGGGGCAGTTATGACCGGCTGGTTGAGCAGCCAGGCCAGCGACACCGCTCCCGGTTTGGTATCCAGTTCCTGGGAGACCGCCTTGACCGCTTCGAGAGTCCGCCAGCCGGTTTCGGTCGCGAAACTCTTCTGGACACCTGCCGAACGTTTGCTGTTACTGGATTGGTTGCGTTCGTATTTGCCGGTCAGGAACCCGGCGGCTAACGGGCTATAGGGAATCACGCCGACGTGGTATTTTTCACAGACTTTAAGCAGGTCGCGCTCGAACTCGGCGCGGGTAATCAGGTTGTACTTGGGTTGAAGGGTATCATAGCGGATAGTATGCTCGCTTTCGGCTTTCCAGAGCGACTCGACCAGTTGCCAGGCGTTGTAATTGGAAGCGCCGATGTAGCGTACTTTCCCGGTCCGCTGCAAATCGTCCATAGCCCGCAAAGTTTCCTCGATGGGCGTATCGTCGTCCGGGGAGTGGGCCTGGTAAAGGTCAATGTAATCGGTCTGCAAACGGCGCAGCGAGGCTTCGACTGCTTCCAGCACATGCTTGCGTGAAAGACCTTCATCGTTGGGGTTTTCGCCGAGCAGACCACGCAATTTAGTGGCGAGAATTATTTCGTGCCGGTTGCCCCTGGCTTTCATCCAGCGCCCGATAATTTCTTCGGAAACGCCGCCCGGATTACCTTCGACCCAGCGCGAGTAAATATCCGCCGTATCAATAAAATTGCCCCCGGCCTCAACAAAAGCGTCCATTACCTCAAAGGATTGAGTTTCGTCCGCTGTCCAGCCCCATTGCATGGTTCCAAGGCAAAACGCGGATACTTTCAATCCGGTTCGCCCCAGTTTGCGGTAATTCATGCTAAAAATCCCTTTCTGTGTTTATAATTATCCTGGCCCCATGATTACAACGTCGGTTTCCTCACTAACCGAGTTTTCTATTTCAGTTCAGGAATAGTAATGACTTGCTCCATATTTCATAGTGCATATTAAAAGATT
>JAYSYV010001333.1:0-3291 GCA_043727245.1 Chloroflexota bacterium
CCTACCACAGGCAAAAATTAATAACGTTTACAAAGATGGACGGCTACCCTACCAATAAATGTAAGCATTAAAAGAGGATGGTTTTGGAAAAACACTAAGATAACCTGGTAGCTAATGAAACCCTAAACCCTTTGTAATCTTTTTCCTGTCTGATTTCATTCTATCCAAGTACTTCCCTGGCACAAATAGGTGTTAAGACCCAAAGAGGGGCCTATGTTTGTTTAGGGATTGGCTTAATTTTGTCTGGTTGAACTCCTGACAACCTGCTGATTGATATGGAAACCATTCTTTTCCGGGGGCCAGCTTTGATGGAGAACAAAGCTTAGATTTTAAAATTAATGCATTTTGGCTTTATCCAGTTTCATTTACGATTATCAGTGCTCAAAGAGTATTCGCAAATCCCTCAGTATGAGTTATACACGTAGTTATAGATTTTATTGGCCCCCGGAAAAGAATGGTCTCCAATTGGAAGGTTATTTACAAAGCTAATTTGATCTTATCTGGTTTGGGTCAACTTTCTACATTATATGTGGGCGTTGTCTGAAATGTGCCGCAGCCACCCCACGGGCCGTAACCTATGAAAACGGTACTTTGCCACTTATCGAAGAAACGTTTAAATGGGACCCCCTTGGTGGAATAGAATCGCTGGCCTTTCTCTTAAACCAATTAGCGGGAATTTGAGGGCGGAAGCAGTTCGCGGCCTAGCTGACCCAGTTCGACCTCATAAGAGGTTCCTTGAAATTCTGGGTGATATTCGAATCTGGCTCTTTCGAAATACTGGACCATATAGAGGTGTCCGTCCGTTTTGGATATTTCCTGCACTTCTTCGCTAAGGGGATACCCGAACCGGGCCAATCCCCCGTTTGTCTCCCAATATTTATGGAATACTCCACCCAGGTTATGACCCGTCAGGTTGAAAAACTCCTGACCGGATGCCACACTTCCGGGCGTAAATTGGCGGTTTTCCCGATTTAACCATTCGTCTCCCAATAATCCAAGTAACACAATCCGTTTGAGTTGTTCCGACCGGCCCAGGCCCGCATAGTCAGGTGCATTTTGCATCTCAGGGTGAAATTCAAACCTGGCCCTTTCAAAGTACTGCACCAGAAGGCCGTTTTCTACCACTACTCCGCTAATTGGATAACCAAAACTGGTCAGGCCGCCCATCCGGTTCCAGTATTCTTTGAATGGGGTAGGCACGCCGTAACCCGTTTGTGGGAAATACAGGGCATACTGGTTAGGGTCTACCGTTCTAATTGTCAGGGCCGGCGGTACTACTAAACTTGTCTCTGCTATTGAAATATTTAAAGGAGATGCCGCCAGAGCATCTTTAAAGATTTCCCCGGCCGGTTTGAGTGTGCCATCCAGCCTGACGAGGCCGAAATTTTGGACCATTTGCGGAGTTGTATGAATGATACTTTCGAATGTAATATCGTTAAAGGTCCAGGCCATCGCCCCGTCCAGGCCCAGTTCCCTAACTTTTGCCAGAATTTGCTGGTAATGAGAAGCCTGGACGGTTTCATTGTAACCGCTGGCAAGTTCGGTTGGCGCGCTCGGCCATCCAAATTCTTCCAGGAATATAGGCCGGTTGCCGCTCCCGGCCTGTTTTGTTTCCGCCACCTGTTCGGCCAGGTTGCCAGGGTCATAAACATGCAAAGCCACCGCGTCAACCAGACTCAGGGCCGTAATATTGGTAGTGCCGGAACCGCTTAACAAAAGATTTTTCCAGTTTCCAAAACCAATCGTTACAAAATGATTGGCATCCTCGGATTTTACACGTTTAACGGTCCTCGCCAGCCAATCAAGCACCTGGCTTTGCTGTCCCTCCTGCCAGAGTGAGTAATTATCCGGTTCATTGTGAATGTCCCACCCTATTATTCTTGGGTCGGCCTGGTAGCGGTTTACTATTGTGTCCAGATACTGCCAGTTGGCAGCTTCCTCGGTTGTACCAGCCTGGGGAAAATCGCCATAGAAGTCAAAAAGAGTCAGCAGTATTCGTAAGTTACGCTGGGATGCCATTCCAATTAACTGGTCAAGTTCGTTTAACATTTCAGAGTCAGGCGTGCCATTTGCGGAAGTCCAGCCGTAACCCTGACCATATGGGACCAGAATACGGAGGGTGTTAACATCGAGTTGGGAAGCTTTGTCCAGGTCGGCGGCTACCTGGGGGCCGTTCCAGTGCTGCCACATAGTGGCCCAGGCAGCCAGATGAGGATAAAAATTCAAGCCTTTTAAGGTGACTTGTTTGCCAGCGAGAGAAAAATGACCATTTTCGATTGTTACAAAGTTGGATTGCGCCTGTCCGGTAATTTGTAAGTTGCTGAAAGACAGCGGCTTCTTATCTTTGTAAAGGCTAGAGGGTTGTATCGCCTTTGGCGAAAATGTTCTTGCAAAAACCGTTTGAAATTGCACAGGACCCAGGCCAGCCAGAAGAAGACTCGCCATAAAGAAAACAATGCTTGAAAGATGCAATTTTTTAATCAGGTAAATTTTATGGATTTTCGAAAAAGAAATCTGCTTCATGAAGTACCCTCTTATTTGTTCTAGCCGGTCGTTGAAATCCGTTTTCTCATCACTTTCCGGTGGAAGTTTCATTTTTGGTCGAACTCCAGCCCTGCAAACCCTTTCTCAAGCATAGAAAAAGGTTAGTAGCCAAGCAGTTTTGGCAGCCAGGTCCCCAATAAATAGCCTCCCAGGCCGGATACAGTCCCGACCAGGATTATTTCGAACGCGCTGCCAAGCAGGCTGGTTTTCGCCAGTTTGCCTCGAACTATTCCCAGCCCAATTAAAAACAAAAAGCTAAGTCCTAAAGACACCAGGAAAGCCGTCCCCACCGGCAGGAAGAAATAAGCAATTAAAGGCACTATTGACGCGACAATATAGGAAAGCGCAATCGTTATCCCTTCGGTAACTTTGACCGTTTCAGGGTTTAATTCCAGGCCCAGTTCTTTTTCGACCATTGTCTTGGTATAAGACGATGGGTTCTGGCTCAACCTGTGGGCAATTACAACCGCGTCTTCGTGCTTAACGCCTTCGCTTTCAAGAATTACGACAAATTCCTCGATCTCTTTTTGAGGGTTAAGGCGCATCTGTTCGATTTCGGCTGTAACTTCGGCTTTTTGGACCAGAGCCTCCGACTTTCCAGAGATGAACTCGCCTGCTCCCATGGACAAGGCTCCGGCAAAAGCTTCCGCCAGCCCGGCAATAATCACGGCTTTAGTATCGGCAGTACCCCCGGCCACCCCGCTGATAACCCCAAGCGGAACCAATAAGCCATCAAGGGAACCGAAC
>JAYSYV010001334.1:0-3288 GCA_043727245.1 Chloroflexota bacterium
TTTAGCCACAATGAGGCTATATCCCTATTCGTCCAACGTTCCCGCGCCGTAAGGGCAAATTTTGCGCTTACGGAGGGCAATGTCCTGGCGGTGGCTGAAATTTGCCGCAAAATGGACGGCTTACCTTTAGCTATCGAACTGGCGGCGGCCCGCACAAAATTTTTCTCACCGCAGGCCAGCCTGGCTCGCCTGGGCGCTCGCCTTGATATCTCTAACCGGACAGGCCAGGATTTACCGGTGCGGCAACAGACCCTCCGAGGGATGATTGATTGGAGTTACGACCTTCTGGACAAGGACGAGCAAACGCTGCTGGCTCGTTTAGCCGTTTTTGTCGGTGGGTGTGAGGTTGAAGCAATACAGGCAGTCTGCCAGCTTGAAGATGCGGATGCCGACACTGAAAGTTCTTCCAACATCGCCACTCGCCTGGAAAACCTGGTGGATAAAAGTATGCTTCAGGTTAGCACTAATAGTCTGGGCGAACCCCGGTTTAATATGCTTGAAACCATTCGCGAGTATGCCCTGGAAAAACTCTCAAATAGCGGCAAGCAAGTAGTGACCCTCCAGCGCATGGCTAATTACTATCTAAACCTTTCCAGCCAGGCCGAAGACGGGCGGAACGGGCCTGAGCAACTGGTATGGTTGGAGCAGTTGGAACGAGAACATGAGAATTTGAGGGCGGTGTTAAAGTGGAGCCTCGAACACGACAGCGAAGTCCAAACTGGCTTGCGCCTGGCCGGATTGTTATCCTGGTTCTGGGACCACCACGGACATCTTAGCGAAGCCCGCTACTGGTTGGAAAAGGCGCTTGACAGGAACCTTGAAGGGTCGGCTATTTTGCGGGCCAAGGCTCTGAACGCGGCGGGCAATATTATCCGAAAGCAGGGGGATTACTCGGCAGCGCGGTCAGTGCTTGAAAAAAGTTTAATTCTGCGCCGTCAACTGGGGAACAAACGAGATGAAGCCCAGGCTCTCAATAACCTGGGAGTAGTTGCCTACCACCAGGGGGATTTCGCTTATGCCAGAGCCTGTTATGAAGAATGTCTTGCCCTAAAACGAGAGGCCGGGGATAAGCGGGGTATTGCTATTACTCTAAATAATATTGCCGAATTGCTAAAAGAGCAGACCGAGTATTCCCAGGCAATTAGCATGTTTAAGGAAAGTCTGGGGTTGTTGCGAGAACTTGATGACAGGCATAATATAGCCCTGGCCCTCTTGAACCTGGGGGCTTCCCAGGCTGACCAGGGTTCCTGGCAGGCGGCCTCCACTCGGTTGGGAGAGAGCCTGGAATTGCTGCTAACTGTTGGCGATAAATTCCATATTACCGAAGTGCTGGAAGAAATGGCCGGATTGGCCCAAACACCAGAACAATCCAAAAAAGCCGCCCTTCTATACGGGGCCGCCCATAAACTGCGCCAGGAACTAGACATAAGTATGTCCGCTTCTTATCGTAGCCGCTACGAACGGATACGGGCTTCCGTAGAGGCCCGACTTGACCGGGTTATATGGCAAGAAATTTACGCTAGGGGCCAGGGTCTGAGTTTGAACGAAGTAATAAATTTTGCTCGCGGTTTCCTGAGCTTGCGAGCTACCTGATACATCGGGACACGATAGAATTACAAATGTGGATTTGCCTGTCTAGCCTCTGAATTATGGCCTGGAATTAAATTGGACGGTTAAACCGGATGAAGCTTGAAATTGTGAGACTGTGCTTGAAATAAAAACTCCATGGTGATGTTTAATCACTTATTCGCTTGCTTTCATTTAGCAGGTGGAAAACTCGTTCTGGTGTGGCTGGCAATTCAGTTACTCTGATACCAACAGCATCGTAAATCGCGTTGCCTATAGCGGCAGCCGGCGGCACAATCGGCGGTTCTCCGACCCCTTTGGCTCCCGATGGCCCTTGTCCGTCAGGAATGCCAACCATTATGCTCTGAAAGGATGAGACCATAGAAGCAGTTTGCAAAGCATAGTCCATCAGAGTACCGCTCACCAGGGAACCCTCCTTATCATAGACCATCTGCTCATAAAGAGCCCAACCCAGACCCTGGGTCACTCCACCATGGATTTGACCTTCCACCTCAGCCGGATTTATGGCACAACCTACATCGTGAATAGCTAAATAATCCAGTACAGTAACATCGCCAGTTTCAGGGTCAACTCGCACGTGGGCCAGATGGGTATAACATCCAACCGGGGCATCCGTATGCGCGATTTTCCCCCGGCCTAATACCGGCTCGTACTGGCCGTCATAACCACCTGTCATAGTGCTTATTTGTTCCAAACTTACCGACTTCACGGTAGCTCCTTTGACCCTGACCACCCCATTCAGCAGTTCCAGGTCGTCTGGATTGGCTTCCAGGTGATCTGCGGCAATCGTTAATATTTGATTCAAAGCGTCTTCAGCGGCCCGTTGGACAGCCGAGCCGAGCGTAAAAGTAGCCCTGCTGCCACCGGTTGCGCCGGTATAAGGCACGCTATCACTATCTCCCGTAATCAAAGTAATATTGCTGAGATCAGTAGCCAGGACTTCAGCCGAGATTATAGCTAAACTCGTGCTAGAGCCGGATATATCGGCCAGGCCGGTAATGATACTAAAAGTTCCATCTTCATTCAAACGGCAGTTGGCGCTGGCTGGACCAATCGAGTTAGCGCTGCCTGAGAAAGCCAATCCCCAACCTTCATTCGGTTTTTCTTCCAGGCGCTTTTTCCAGAGACTGGCATTTTCCAGTTGGTCCAGGACCGCATTGCCACTCTGGTTATCCGACAGAATGTTACGCCGCCGCATGGTGAGGGGGTCAATATTCACAATATGGGCCAACTTGTCCATAAGCGATTCGAGCGCGAAGGTAAGTTGGGGCAAACCCGGCGCTCGGTAGGAACCTCCCCCAACCCGGTGGGTTACAACTTCGATCCCTTCGATATCATAGTGAGGTACGGGGTAGGCCTTCGACAACAGTGGAACCACATACTCCAAAGGTGAACCAGGGTAAGCCCCCGTATTGAATACAACCCAGGCTTTTAGTGCGGTTAGTACCCCATCACTTTTAGCTCCTAGCTTCAAGTCAATCGTGCAATCGGGCATAGGGTTGGCAGCAGCAAGATCTTCCATGCGGGAAAAACTCAGGTGAACCGAGCATCCGGTCATAAGGGCCAGGGCCGCACAAAGCGGCTCAAGCAAAACTGCCTTGGCTCCAAAGCCGCCTCCAATATGAGGTAAAACTACTTTTACCTGGCTAACCTTCAAACCCAGCGCCTGGGCAACTTCCCGGCGGGTGTCAAACATTGTTT
>JAYSYV010001335.1:0-3283 GCA_043727245.1 Chloroflexota bacterium
TACGACTTTGAAATTCCGACCGCCAAGACCGGCGATGTCTACGACCGCTTTATGGTCCGTATGTTAGAAGTAGACCAGAGCATCCGTATCGTCGAACAGGCTCTTAACAAACTGCCGGATGGCGGTGAATGGCAGGTAGACGACCTAAAGATTGTGCCGCCCAAGAAGTATCAAATTGCCGTAACAATGGAGTCCCTCATTCACCATTTCAAGCTTTACACCGAGGGCTACAAGCCCGTCACCGGCGAAGTTTACAGCCGGGTTGAGTCGGCCCGTGGCGAACTGGCCTGTTATATGGTCAGCAACGGCACTAATAAACCTTACCGCATGCACCTACGAGGACCAAGTTTCGCCAATCTGCAAGTGTTGGGGCCATCTCTGGAAGGCCGGGCCATGTTCGCAGACATTGTGGCCGCTATCGGTAGTATTGACATTATTCTTGGCGAGGTAGACCGGTAAAGTGATTGAGAAAATGGATAAATTAGAAGTTAGAACTCAGGAATTTAAGTTGAGCGAAGCGTCCCGCCAGGAACTTGACGCACTCATAAAGCAATATCCGAGTCCGCGCTCGGCTATTCTCCCGGCCCTGCATATTGTCCAGGCTCAATTCGGCTTTATTCCAGCGGGTCCTATGGCCGAATTAGCCGAAATGCTGGGTATCTTGAAGGGCGATGTCGAGCAGGTCGTAACCTTCTACCGGATGTACAATCAGAAGCCGGTCGGCAAGTTCCACGTCAAGGTTTGCGACAGTATTTCTTGCTACCTGCGCGGCTCCGACGAGTTAATCCAACACGGCTTAAACCGGATTGGAACCAGCCTTAACGAAATCTCCGCTGACGGGCAAATCACCATTTCCAAGATTGAATGCCTGGCGGCCTGTGGCGCAGCGCCCTGTCTGCAAATAAATGACGAGTACGTGTATAATGTCCAGCCGGAGCAGTTCGACGAAATCCTGGATAACCTGAAGACGGCTAAGGAAAATCCTTATTTTATCCCTTAATTTAGAATAAGAAAGAAACATGGCACAGCAAATTTTCCCACCGCCTCCGCAGCTTCTGACCGAGAAGCCGCCTTTTGAATACCAGTTGCTCAAACACCGGGGTATTCCCGGCTTTGACAAGCTTGATGTCTACCGGGCCAACGGTGGTTACAAGGGTCTGGAACGGACCCTGAGTATGCAGCCGGACGAGGTTGTAGCCGAAGTAAAGACCTCCGGCCTACGCGGTCGGGGCGGCGCAGGCTTCCCGGCAGGGATGAAGTGGAGCTTTATTCCCAAAGTCAGCGGCCCCAAGTACGTCACCTGTAACACCGACGAATCGGAGCCTGGCACTTTCAAGGACCACGAGCTGATTGAAAATAATCCGCACCAGTTAATCGAAGGCGTATTAATTACCTGCTATGCTATCAATTCGGGACACGGCTTTATCTACGTCCGGGGCGAGTTCGCGCGTGGCATCCGGGTCTTGAAACGGGCTGTCGAGGAAGCCAGGGCCGCCGGGTTGGTCGGCAAGAATATCCTGGGCAGCGGTTTCGACTGCGAAGTGGTTATCCACTCCGGGGCCGGGGCTTATATCTGCGGGGAAGAGTCGGCTTTGCTGGAATCGCTAGAAGGCAAGCGAGGCTATCCGCGTTTGCGCCCGCCTTTCCCGGCGGTGGCCGGTCTATATGCCCGCCCGACTGTCATTAACAACTGCGAAACCCTTTCCAACGTGCCTCACGTAATGCGCGAAGGGGCCGAGTGGTATTCCAAGTTCGGAACCGAAAAGACCAAAGGCTTCCGCGTGTACTGCCTGAGCGGCCATGTCGAGCGGCCTGGCAACTACGAATTGGAATGCGGTACGACCTTCCGCACCCTTATTAACGAACTGGGCGGCGGAGCCTGGAAGGGTCGCAAGATAAAATGCTTTATTCCGGGCGGTTCTTCTACGCCAATGCTGGCCCCAACCGATGAAGTAATGGATACGCCGATGGACTTTGAAGGTATCGCGGCCAGAGGCTCGATGCAGGGTTCAGCCGGGGTAGTAATTATGGACGACCAGACCTGTATCGTCGGGGCGGTATTGCGGCTGGTTGAGTTCTACAAAGAAGAATCTTGCGGCAAATGTACGCCCTGCCGGGAAGGTACTCAGTGGTTGGTCCAGATGCTTCACCGCCTGGAAAACGGCGAGGGCCGTCCGGGCGACCTGGAACTCATAACCGATGTGGGCAGCAATATCGCCGGAAAGAGTTTCTGTCTTCTGGGTGACTCGGCTCCAGTGCCTTACAACAGCGCCCTGAAGCTATTCCGCGAGGAATTCGAGTATCATATTACTCACAAGACCTGTATGGTTGGTCCACGGTCCGGAAAGCAACTGGCTCACGCCCATTAATTAAATCATCTTTTGAAATAAAAAAGGCTCCTTGATCCAGTTGGGAAAAGGAGCTTTTTTTATTTGGTCAATTTTGCCAACTTATAAGGATTTTTGCCGGTCTCGCTCACTGAAGTTAAAATCGGCCTGAATCAAGCAACAAGCCCTTTAAGCCGTAACTTCCCGATTAGCCGCTTTGCGCTGGAACAGGAGTAAAATCACCATACAAACCAGCGTCAGGAAGAACTGGAAGAAGCCCAGGAAAATGAAAGGCAGGGTTTTGTCTACTTCATAGAGGAAACCGCTGGTAACGGCCCCGAACAGGCTGCCAAACTGGGTCGAGGCATTAAAGATACCCTGGGCCTTGCCGCGCTTAGTGGCCGGAGAGTGGTCGGCCAGATAGCCGTCATTGGCGCTGCGGGCCACTGCGTCCAGCGAGCCTTCGATTATACCCAGGATGACAAACATAATAAAGGTAGTTACCAGCCCATAGGCAACCCACATCAATCCCAGGACCAACCCACCCCCAAACATCATCAGCAAGCGCCCGTAGCGGTCGGAAAAGCGCCCGGCGCTCGGTCCTACTAGCAGCATTGGGATGGCGTAGACTGTATAAGTCCAGCCGATTAAGACCAGAGAAAAGCCCAGGTCGCTCATGTAGATGCTCCAGACCGTTATCGCCAGACCCGGCCCAATACCCATGGCGACCCTGAATAGACAACCGATAACAATCGGGACCGTCCACAGGCTCTCCGAGGCAGGAGTCTGGGCTTTAGTCGTGTCGCCTACAAGTTTGGCTTCTACCGGCCCTTCCGGTTGAATGTGGGACTTGAGATGCATCGGCTTAAAATTTCGGAAGGCATACAGGACGAGGCCAATCGCGGGCAAGAACATCGCTGCCGCCAGCCAGTAAGCGGCTGTATAGCCAAAAATCT
>JAYSYV010001336.1:0-9936 GCA_043727245.1 Chloroflexota bacterium
GGTGTCTTAGTGATGACCGGGACGAGGTAGTAAACCAGGGCCACACCGCCGGTAGTGAACCATAGACCTAGAATGTTGTGGCCGTAAAACCAGTTCCAGGTCGCGTCATTTATGCCGGTCAGGGAGCCGCTGAAAAGATTCTGGTTGGGTTCGGTGGGGTTGCCGACAAACGGCGACCAGATTACATTGCCAATCGCGTAGACCATAGGCAGCCAGACAATTGACCCCATGATGTACCAGACGCTTACATAGAGTTTTTTCTCTTTGCGGCGGTGAATGGTCATCAAAAGGTTAAAAGCGTTAAGCAGCAGCACAATCATCACGAAAATATCGAGCGGCCAGATCATTTCGGCATATTCACGAGCCTGGCTGAACCCGGCCATCAGGGTCAAGACCATCAAAATGCCGACAATGTTCCACAGCCACATCGAAATCTTGGCAAGCTGTTCACTCCAGACAGGGCGACCGGTCAGCTTGGGGACTATATAATAGAACGCCCCAATATTCGCCATGGAGAGCCAGAAGAAAGTCACGCTGTTGACGTGAATGGGCCGTATACGGCCAAATTCCAGGTAGGAAATGCCTCCTAGAAAGTCTGGCGAAACCATTTCAATTGCCGCGATGAGGGCAAAAGAGGTTCCCAGGGCCAGCCAGATTATCGAACTGTAAATCCAGGCTCTACTTGCACTATATTCTTCAGTAGCTAACATCTTAGATCAGCCTCCGGCTTTAACGATTTTAAAACCTATTTAGTACCAGTCTTCCACCAGTTCGGGCCGGGCGAGCAATAAAAGACCGGCCAGGGCGAAAAGATACTGGTTAGATATATTGAACAGGTAGCCGCCTGTAAAAATCAAGATCAGCCCAAATGCGGCAGCCCGGCGAATTTTCCCCTCCCGCAGGTGGCCCAGGTTAAAGAAAACGGTATACAGCAGGAAAAACAACGCGATAACGTACAGGGCCAGGGGCAGTTGCATGGTGTAACCCAGCGCGTACAGCCCCAGAATCGGTACGATGTCCGACTCGGCCACCGTCAAAAAGGTCAGGCCCATGAAAGTCGCGGTCAGTACAAACGCCCCCACGAAAGCGGGCCAGTTTTGCACCATCGAACGGACCGGGCTTTTGCCACCACCGCCGTAAATCAGGTAGAGGACTACGCCGTTCACCAGGACCGCCCCTTCACCTAGCATTAGCAGAGGTAGAAACCAGTCCTGGGCATTTGGCAGGTTCAGGTAATCTTGCATAATTTTGGCAGTCAGTTGAATTACATAACCGGCTAGCAACAGGCCGATAAACAGGCGGGCCGATAAGCTTCGGTTGGTCTGCCAGTAATCGAAGGCCAGGGCCGAGAAAGCCACTATCAGGCTAAGGCGCAGCAGCAGCGAAAGCACCGGGATTTCCTGTAAAGGAAACAACTGGCTGAAAGTGATAAAAAGGACCAGGGCAATACTGACGAATGCCACCAGCAGCAGTTTGCTACGGACTGCTACTCGGTTAGCCCGGTCCGGTACGGTCTGGCCGAAGCGCCCGGCCTCGCGCAGTTTCAGGACCGCCAGCACCAACATTATCACCGCCAGCACTACCGAGAACGTCAGCATGAAGCGCCCGATGTCCCGCAAAAAGTCGTATACGGTTTGAAAAGTGCTTTTCTTTGGAATAAAAACGCCAATCCGGGAGAAAGTTCGCCACAGAAGCAATTCCAACATTGCCGTAATTGCCAGGGCCACCAGCACCCACCGGAAGATGTGAGACCGGGCCACGTCCTGTGCTACCGGTCGCGAGTCAGCGTTATGTATGCCTTTACCTCGTTTAATGTTAACCGCCATTTAATCCTTATTTGCTCCCCGAAGGCTGCTGGCAGTCGGCCGGTCGCACCCCACCCGTTAGTTTGCTGACATCCGGGAAGACTTTTTCATCGCAGTACGGGTTATCCAGAATTTTGTCGGAATTGCTCGGCTCCGGCCCGGTATAACCGCCGGGGGCATTCTTGCCGTAGGTCGGGTCAAACTGGAGCATCAATTCCGGCTTTAATTGCTCGTCCGGCACTACCAGGCCGCCTTTAGGAATGGTTCGCAGGAAGTTTATCACGTCCCAGATGTCCTGAACGGTCAGGTAATCACCCCAGGCGGGCATCGAAGTTCCAGGTAAGCCAAACAAAAGATATTGGTAAAACTGGCCGTCACTGGCGGCCAGTTGAAGTTCGGGCCGGGTAAAGTTGGCCGGGTCGGGCTTCATGAACTGCGAGGCCGGGCCGCGTGAGTCGCCATATTGGCCGTGGCAGCCGACACAGTTTGTCACAAAGATTTGCTTGCCGTGTAAGAGGCTGCGCTGGGTCGGTGGGACAGCGCTTTTTAGTTCTTTCCAACTGGGGGGGACCATGCTCTTTATCTGGGCCAGGTGTTCCTCATAAGAAGTATTCCAGGCTTTCATCACTTCGGTTTGGGTAGCTTTAAACTGGGCGTTGCGAGCGTCGGCAGCTTTCTGGCCCAGGCTCTGGACATAGGAAATCAGGTCTTCCAGTTCGCGGCCCTGGACGAAGGAGAATTGGGGCATAATCGAGTTTGGGCTGGTGTAGCGCGGATTGGCGAAGTGGGCACGATGCCAGTCGTCAGGATGGACCCCGCCTTCCTGAGAAAGGTCCGGCCCGGTCCGTTCAGTGCCGAGCAGCATGGTCTTCTGGAAGACATAGTCACCAGCCTGGGCTACACGGGCGGCTTTAGCTCCTCCGGCAGCATTCCAGTCCTGGGGCCGGACATACTGGGTATGGCAATAGACGCAGCCGTTGCCCATGTAAATCTGGCGGCCTCGTTCTTCCTGGTCGGTAAGCGGCCTGGCAGAGTCCGATGGTAGTGGTTGGAAAGTAAGAGTCGAAACCCCTAATGTCATAAACACTACGGTGATTACGATTAAGACTGCCCCGGCCAACACCGTGCCGAAGGTCATTTTCATGCCCGCTTCCTCCTACACTAGAGACGACATTGTAAGCCTGGCTAAGGGAGAACTTAAATTGACAGGATATTCCCGGTTTGCTTAGGCCAGGCAAAAGGGCAAGTTTGTCCTGCTATAGAACCTGAAAACAGGTATTTTTACTTATATTTTAGTAATGAAAGGAATGTTGCTGGAAAACTGTGTAACTCACGTAACCTACTTCTATTATAGAGGCAACCCCGTGAGTTGTCACCAAATCGAAGGTTGAGAAAGGTTAAGAATTGCCCTTAGAGGACTTTCTAAGAAGGAATTAGAAAGTCGGGCTGCCTATGACTACCAGGGGAGAACAAAGTCAGGGAATAAAGAAATAAAAGGAGTTGAACAAAAAGACCTTTTGAATTAAGATTTTGTCGCCAACATGTGGAAAAGATTGTGGAGAACATGTGGAAAGAATCCATTGACTCTTTTTTAAAACGGTGTTATTATTAAAACGTCAGAAGCAAGAGAGTTGCCTCGAAATTCTAAGTTTCTCTGCCGCAAGGCCGGGAGCTCTGTTTTTTAAACAACTTTCCAATAACCGATAAGAAAATCCGAGAAGCCGCGAGGTTTGTCGGATTTTCGCTTTTATACCCCTTTTCTCTACTTTCCAAAATTACAAAGTTAATGTAAACGGCTATTATTCTGGTCGCCAGCTATAACCGCCAAAAGAGGCATAGGTTCGGAAGCCTATTCTTTGATACATGGGCAATCCGTCCGGTGTCGCGGTCAATACGGCCACCCTGTAGCCCAGGTTCCGGGCTTCGCGCAGGGCATGGAAGGTCAGGGCCGTACCTATACCTATCCCTCGCACTTCCTGCAAAGTCGCCACATGATGGACTGACACGACCCCGGCGGCATAAAAAAGCTTAATTGTTGCCACCGGTATGCAGTCTAGCCGCCCCAGGTAATAGCGCCAGGGTAGGCTAGAGTCCATGCCTAAAGTATAAACAACTTCCTGGCAATGCTGTGCGACCGGTTCTGGTACATCGTCCATCCAAACACCGGCCCACTCCCGGAGGGTTGGTAGGTCCAGGACTGGCTCAATCGTAAATCGGGCCGGGGGCTGTATGGCCGCATTCATGTTAAGCAGGTCCAGGGCCATACCCGGCTCCTCGTATCCCCAGTTAAAGCCCTGGGCTAAAAGGGTTGCTCCCAGCGCTTCCGGTTTTGTGTTTGGGCCGATGAGCCATTGCATCGGTAAATCCTTCAGGCGGAAATGCTTGAGAATATTTTCGATCTGATCTGCCAGGTTATCTTCCTCGAAGCGAGTATCTCCTACCCCATTAAACCACATTTCAGGCACACCGCTAACAAACCAGGTACAGCCCGGCTCAAAGTGGATTTCTCCTTGCGGCAATTTCCCATAAGGCCAGTAGTTTTGAAAGAAATTAGCCTCCATAGCCTTTACAATTGCGCCCGGTGATAAATCTTCAAGGATAAAAGACATGACTAAACATCTCCTGTAACTGCAAATCTTTACGAAGATGAATTTGTAAATCACTGGCTACCGGCTGCATTGCATTTTATAGCTTACAGCCAGCGGATAATATATTTTCGGAAGGGTAAGCGCATATTTACCAGGCGGTTTTTGTCTTCAGGATCGAAACCACCTAAAAACCGGAAAACTACCACAAAGATAATCACACCCAGGAAAGCGACGGTCAGGGTCAGCGGCCAGCTTACCGGCAAGAATAAAATGGCCGGTAGGAGCGGCAGGGCGAAAGCCAGCGAAGCTCTCATTACTTTCCAGAAAAAGGGCAACGGAAAGCGCAATCCCAGGCTGTTACGCAGGGCCACCAGGGCGATTACTCGCGACCCGACCGACATGGAACCCATTATGCAGACCGCTATCAACACGTTCCACCTTAAAAATCCGGCCATGAGTAGTAAAGCTCCGCCAAGTAACGGCAGCGTCCGGGAAAGCACCACCAGCCGGTACTTTTCATAAACCTGCAATACCACCATCGGTAGACTGATTAAGGCTTCCGAGAAAGTAAAGATAATCGTCAGAATTGTTACCCAGATTGCCAGGTTCAGGTTATAGGGGGTCAGGTTGGCATCTTTGCCTTGCTGCAAAAAGAGTAATTGCACCAAATCTTTGGACAGGAGCATCGCACCCAGGGCGCTTGGAACCAGGATAAAGGTTTGGAGCTTGCTTATGGAGCTGTAGGCGGCCTGAAGTTGCTCTCTGTTACCCTCGGCGTGGATCGAGGAAAAGAGGGGAGTCTGGACCCCGGCGAAGGGAGCCAGCAAGTTCTTCAAGAGTTGTTTGATGAAGCTGTAACTCAACTTTATGAGTGTGACGGTTAGCAACTGGTTGTAAAAGGTAAAGACCAATATAGCAAAAGCGGCATCATAAAACAAGGCTGAGATATTGAAGAAATACATCAGCGCGGCGTAGCGGGTAAAGCGCTGCCAGATGGTCTGTGGTTTGCCGAGTTTAGCCGGGTGTGGGTCGGGGATAGGGTCGCTCCGGTCGAGAGGTTCTTGCCCGGACGTTTCCAGCAAATCGTTCAGCGAATGAAGCGGGTCGGGTGTTTCGGCAAGGGCCACCTTGGTCAATTCGCGTTCGCGCTGGGCTACTTCGGTCGCTTCTCGTGAGGCCAGGAAAGCTTGCCAGGCCGCGATACCGACACTAATAATAGTTGTCACCAGCAAGGCCAGCATTACCCCATAGACCTGGAGTTGAAACGGCCAGATAATCAGAGCCAGGGTCAGGAGCGGATTAAGCACCGTCACAACTATATCTAAAAGATTGGTGACTTTTTGCTTGAAAAAACTATAAAGAACCTGTGTGCAAATATCGTACATGCCGCCCAATACTAGCAGTACCGCGACTAGCCCCAGGTAAAGGCGGCCCTGTGCGCCAAGGTTAAACCAGTTTACCAGCGAGTCGGCCAGCATAGTCATTCCGCAGATCAGGATTGCCAGCAGGGCCAGCTTTATAATGGTTATAGTGGTCAGGAAGCGGCGCAAAGCCCCACGCCCCAGTTGTTTCTCGATCTGGCCCACAAAACGCGGTAAGGCTCTTTCGATGCCCAGGTCAATAAACATGCCCATGGTGGCCTGAAAGGCTACTATTGTTGCCAGGTTGACATAAGCATTATTATTAAATTGTTTTACAATAACCAGGGCTACAAAAAGCGACAGTCCGGCTTTAAGCGGCAGGAAAGCAACGTTCCAGAACAAAGCCCACCCGGCCCGTCGGCCCAGACTAGGTGGTTCTTTGTCTTCTTGTTTCGACCCGGTTGGGATGGCGTTTTTCCCGGTAGGTGGCGTTTTTACGGACTTCATAAGTAACTTTTGGGAGGTTGGCTAAACCGGTCGCAATATAATAAAATGAGTTCCTACATGCCTGACTTCATAAGATGGATGCCAGGGCAGTCTACGGCCAAAGTATAGCACGAAACTCGTTAAACGTTATTCTAAAACCGGCAGGCAAATAATCTGTTCAAAATCTCATCAGATATTACCCCCCACAGATTTTGCGTTTTATGTTTAACGTTTAACGGGTTGCCTTTGTTTTGCAGTATTCGTTAAAAACTTGTAGGAATTGCCAATTGAATTTTTGGAGGAATCGGATTATACTATATCCATTAACCTAAAATGCTCCTCCTGCGGACGATTACTCTGGTGTTGAGCATTATCGCTAGTAAGTTGAAGTAATTATTTTATTAGACAGTGTCCGGTATTCGACCCAACACAAAAAAGAGGCAATCTAATGAGTCTCCTCGATAGTTTGTTCAATCGTGGTACAAAGTCCCGGACCGGTCAAAATACTGGTAGTTCCAGCGTAGCTAAAGAGCGGCTGCAATTAGCCTTAGCCTACGACCGCGTTAACGTTACACCCGAACTTATGGAAACCATCCGAGTAGAAATACTTGCGGTTCTCAGCAAGCATTTCGATATTGACTATAACGCTATGGAAATTTCGCTCGGTGAGCGCAATGATCATCTTATTGCAAATATCCCGGTACGCCGGACCCGGCAGCTAAACCCACGTTCTTAAATTGCATCTGGACTAAGCCAGTCCTGATTGTATGCTAACTAATTTTACAGTCCGAGGTGGCGAAGATGAAACTTGTTACTAACTCCCCCTCTCAAAACCACGTTACACCTGCTTACCCCCACAACTGGGGTCTCCAAATTAGCACCAAAATGCTCCAGATAAATACCCATGGCGATAATGACGTACAGGATATTACTGGCCCGGTCCAGGGCTTGATTAAAGAGGTCGGCCTGGTAAATGGTACTGTCACCCTTTTTGTGCAAGGCTCTACGGCTGGTCTGACTACCCTGGAATTTGAACAGGGCATTATTGCCGATTTTGGTGTCATGTTTGAACGAATAGCGGCCTCCGACCTGCCCTATGAACACGAAGCCCGCTGGAACGATGGCAATGGACACTCCCATGTCCGGGCCGCTTTGCTTGGTCCCTCGCTGGTAGTGCCATTCATCGAGCGCGAATTAACCCTGGGAACCTGGCAGCAAATTGTACTAGTTGATTTCGATAACCAGCCCCGCCGTCGGGAAATTGTTGTTCAATTTATTGGTAATTAACTTGCAATTAGTACTTGATAAGGATGGGCTTGCTAAATAGGCCAGCCCAAATTTCCTAAATTTTTTTAATATATTCTGTTACCCTTAGAATGGTTGCTTAAATTCCCCATTCTAATCAAATATCAGGTTAATTGGCTATCTTCAAGGCCAATTGGAGGTCAGCATGCCTAAGTCAGCACCAACCAAGGTTAAAGCCAGATTAATCCAGAGGCAGTCTTCAGCTTCTCCGCAACTTCAGGACATCGAGCAGGAGGCCGCCTCGAATACAGTTTCGCTATCCCGGATGGCCGTCCAACAGGCTAAATATACTCCCCGCGATTTATCTCGCCACGATGTGTTGCAATTCCAACGCTACCTGGGCAACCAGTCGGTCAGGCGGCTTCTGGCCCGCCCGGCTGCCTCTGCCGCTCCGGCCAAAGCAGCTCCTCATACGGCTCACATAATGCGCCAATCGGCCTGGAATACCATTCGGGCCCAGAATGGAGCGGGTAGTACCATTCAACGGAGCTTGAGAAAGATAACTGGAAAAAGTAGCGGCTGGTTCCGTAAAGGGCGGCGCGACAAATTGAATATTATGGTGGAAGCCTATAACACCCTGGAAATGAAGTATGTCGGTACTAAAAAATCGGCTCAGGGCTATCAAATTTTGATAGGTGAATTAGATAAAATCTGGCAAGCGGCTAACGAGTGGAAATTGGATGTGTTGAAGAAAGACCCGGAAAAGGCCGTTGAAATTCAGGACTGGATGGATAAGCAGGTCGTGGCTGACCGGGATTTAAAAGTGAGTGGCATTGGAGAAATTCAACAGGCCGCTGCATTGGAAGATGCCTGGAAGGGAGCCAGATACAACCCGGCCTATGCCACGGCTGAATTTACTTCTCACGGGGATGCCGGGTTAAAATGGCTGGCTACGCCTGAAATAGCTCCCGTCTATAAGTACCACGTCATCAAAAATCAATTCGATGGCGCTACTTTGAATGCTTATGAGGAATTGGTCCAGTATAAACAAAATCGGACCGCTGCCGAAGCTTTACGCATCTACAACAAGTACGATATGGCTACTTCTAGTAAGTTAAATATTACCGGTGAAGGTTCGGGCGGCTTAACAGGGGTTGCACGGGCCAGGGCGACTATTGAAGCTCTGCAACAGGATCCCAGTAATCCTCCGCAGGACTTTGGCTCTATTGAAGGTTCCATAAAGAATGTTCTAAATGAGATTATGATTTCGTTTAGAAGTACGCCTCAGTACAAAAAAATAACCACTGCACCCGCAGCTTTGTAAAAGGGTTGGGCTATTTGCCTCGCCGTTGCCTGGGTTAGCCGGGCAATGGCGAGGCTTTTTGATGCTTCTTAGCTGCTTCTTTATTCCAGGGGTTGCTTGGAGGGCAGGCCGGTTCGCCGGGGATAAATGCCGGGGGTACGTTTTACTTTTTCGGTGACAATCAACTGACGCTGGTTTTCGGGGGCTTCGTCTTCGCCTGGCAGTTGAAAGACCGGGGTCGGCCTGGTTTTTCCGCCCAGCAGTTTAGCGACTGCTGGGCTGTTTTTAAGTTCAGCCGTTAGCGCTCCCTTTTTTGGAGCAATAAAAAGTCCGCCCAATTGGCAGAGCGGCAGGCAGTATTCGGCCAAAACGGGCCAGCCCGCGACGGCCCGGCCCGTCGCTATCTGGTACTTCTCGCGGTGTTCGGTGGACTGGCCCAGTTCTTCGGCCCGGCCATTGATGACCTGTACATCCGAAAAGCCCAGGCGGCTGGCAATCTGTTCCAGAATACCGGTCTTTTTCCCGACTGAATCGACTAAAGTTAATTTCAGGTTCGGGTAAAGAATCTTCAAAGGTAGGCCCGGAAAGCCGCCTCCCGCCCCGATGTCAATCAAACTGGCCTGGGTCATATTAAAGCGCTTGCTGACTGTATCTCCCCGCAGGTCCGGGGCGGCCAGAGTTAGGGAATCCAGGAAGTGGCGGCTTTGGACCGCCTCGTATTCCGTGATAGCGGTCAAGTTTACCCGTTCGTTCCAGGCGGTTAATTCCTCGTAGTAAAGCTGAAATCGGTCTAATTGTTCCTGGTTTAACTCAATTCCTAATAACTTGCGCGTGCCTTCTTGGAGTATTTCTAACATTTCTTCCCCGGTTTTCTATTTTATCAAGCACAGGCATACTATCGGTAGCACCCCATTAAACGGTGAAAAACACCCAAAGTTGAACTAAAAGCGTTCATCTGGCAAAATTTGGTTATCATGAAAAAAGAACCAAAGCTGATGAACGCTGGGAAGCAATTCTGCTCTTACCAGCATTGTCCCAAAAGGGGACTCAAAAAGCAAGGTAATATCACTATTCATGACTGAAAGCGCCAGCGTTACCGCTATAAAGTCTGTGGTAAAACCTTTAGTGTACGAACTGTTTTAAGAGCG
>JAYSYV010001337.1:0-3277 GCA_043727245.1 Chloroflexota bacterium
GGCTTCGTCCATTCGGAGTCGGTACCTCTAGTTTCATCAGATGTTTGGCTAAATTCGCGTTGGACCATAGTAGGAACCAAAAGAGTCGGTCGATCGTTAGCTTTGTAACTATCTAACCTTTGATGACTAACAGCAACTCATTCCAGTTCCACTTCAGCTTCTGGGTTACTTTGTCGTAGTGGCCGCAAGCCTTGCCGGTTACTGGCTTCCTCTAAATTGAAATGGTATTTGCCATAAACGTTGAGATGTTCCGTCCGGGTAGGCCAGATGTGTGTCAAATCTTCATCTTTTACTTCCTTTCCTTCTGCTCGAAGCTGTTCCACCACCGCATTCATGTAAACCGTGTTCCATACCACCACACAATTAACGGCCAGCGTCAGGCAACTCGTCTGGTTGTTTTGTTCTTCTAATTGGCGTTTGCGTAACTGCCCCTGCTGGCCGAAAAAGAGATACTCTCGCAATCCATTTATGTTTTCGCCTTTGTTCAACTGGTTTTCATCCCGGTGTCGTTCTTGGTCGCTCTGGATTGAACGTAAAATGGAAATTGTCTTGC
Organism: Chloroflexota bacterium; assembly: GCA_043727245.1. Lineage (GTDB taxonomy): Bacteria > Chloroflexota > Chloroflexia > Chloroheliales > Chloroheliaceae > 54-19. Next base: position 554 of record JAYSYV010001337.1, read on the forward strand.
ACAACTTCCCATATTCCTGTAGCGCCTGCGCCAGAGCGTTCTGGCGGGGAAAGGATTGTAGTTTGGCAATCATTAGTGAAGCCGGAACCCAGCCTAATTTAAGCGATCCGGCTAACCGCATTAGCTCGTCCCAATGGTCAATAATTAAATCCTGCCGGATAGTTCCCTTAAACAAAGTGGTTAAATTGGCATATTCGCCGGTGCTGGCATTAGGTTTCTCAAGGTAAAAGAGTTGCTGATCGCCCAGGTCCCGGATGCGCGGCGAAAATTGAATGCCTAACAGGTCGAAGAGTCCAAAGACCAGGTGCGTGAAGCCTGAGGTATCGGAAGTATGGGTCGCTATCAAAAGCTCACTTTCGTTGTCCAGAATGGCATCCAATATTATGGTAGCATCGCGCATGGTGGTCGGCACCACCCGGCTATCGTACTGCACCAGGATGTCACTACTCCAGTTATACATGGTTAAGCCTTTCCCGAAGGCAAAATAACGAGGTAGGGCCGCCGCGTTGCGGGTCTTTACCTTGACCGGGAAACGCTGCCCGTCCGAGGAGGAGAGCGTTCCATCACCCCAATGCCGGCTAAACGGTTGGTGGTACTGGTAATTTACGATGGTGGTTACGGCCTCTTTTATGGTCTCGTCCCGCACGTACCAGTTGGCGCACCAGGCAATTCTACGTGTAGCCAGGTCGGTCATGCGTGAAATTGAAGCTAAAGTCAGATTACATGCCTGCCCCATTATGGCCGAGTAAAGATGGATTAGCAGGTCCGCCATATTCTGCTCAATGCCTCCGGCATGTTTGAAGCAGCGGCTGTAATGGGTCCACATATCTACTTCTATTAAAACGTCTACCAGTTCCACTTTGGGCAAGCGCTGGCGAATAAGCTCCTTTAACTGCACCACACTGGGGTTTTTCTCGGCTGCTTCTAAAGGCGGAATTATCAGCTCACCTTCTTCGAGCCGGAGTTGGCCCGGCCCTTTCGCACTTTCACCTTCTGACAAGGCTGGGGCCAGTTGTTCATTTAGCCCGGCCATTAGCCGCGTCAGTTCCGCTCCTCGTTCTTTGAGACGGGCCGCTCCATCCTGGGGCGCATTGAGCATGGCGTAAACTTCTCCCTTTAAGCGCGGCCATTCCTCCTGGGGTATAAGATAGCTTGAAAGCCGGGCATACCGCCGGCTTCCTTCCACCCAGATATTGCCCGCCCGTAATTCCTGACGTAACTCCCAGAGCACAGCCAGTTCATAATACTTGCGGTCAAGGCGGCCGTTTGGCTCATGCACATATTCCGTCCATTTTTTACTCACAAAGTCTATCGGAGCACTGCCTGGTATGCGGCGGCGACTCTCCCGGTTGACCTCACGCAGCACGTCTACTCCAGCCAGCACCGGGGCGGTGGCCGAATTAGCCCGGAAAACAAAAGCTTCAAGGAACTTCGGGGCAAACTGGCGAATGCTGTTGTAACGTTCGGCCAGAAAATCTAAACCTTCATCATTGAGAGGGCGCACCAGTTTGTCACATTCTTCCAGGGCTGCCTTCAGCCGGTCCTGGGGTAAGTGCTGGTAAATGGTCTGACGAACCTGGTTGTCTATGACCATTGGATCTAACACCACCCGCCCAAGGGTGCGAAAGTAGTGGGCGGTTTCATTCATAGCCTGGGCCACGCTCAACCTTAACTCGTCGAGCTCACGCCGGGAACGGCTACTAACCCCGGCCAGGTAAAGGTCGAACATTTCAATGGCTTCATCGGTCAGTTCGTAGATCGATTGGCTTACAAAAGCCACCAGAATGGAGTAACGTCTTTCGATCAGGCTACTTGAAAGAGCCTGGGGTGAAGTGCGCTTACCCAGACCGGCCAGGAATTTGCGCCGGTTAGGATTAAGGGCTTTGAGATCCCACGTTGCTACCCCTTTTTCTCGCAGAAAAGTTAATTTCTCAATTGAACTAACAATCGCCGCCGGGGTATTGGAAACGCTCGGCTGGCGCAACCACTCCAAACGAGTAATCCTCAAATCACTGTCTTTAAGTAGTAAACTGTCCAGGAAGGCCCTGGTCTGGTCAGTAAGGAGAGGGGCCAACTGGGTAAAGGTATGTTTTTGGGCCTTTTCGCGGGCCGAGGCGACCAACCTTTCGACTAGACTGAGGCCGGGCCGCACCAACTTGTCCTTTTTGAGCTTTTCCAGCGTCAGCGTGAACAGAACCAGCGGGGCATCATGTTCGAGGGAACGCTCCAGGAGCCAGGCCGCTAAATTCGTTTGGTCAGTTTCACTCATGTCCCGGTAGCCCAGATGCTGTTGAATTTTGAGCAAGTGGTCGCGCCGGGTGTGGGAACGATTGCCGTAAAGAGGTAGCGTTGCCGGGTCCACTTTTAATTGGTGAGCCAGGTAATCCATCACATTTTTAGGGGCCTGGGTTAAATCCTCCGGGCAAAACCCGAGGAAGCGTAAAGTTGTAAGTTGCAGAGCAAAGCCTAACTGCTGGTGGTCGCCGCGCTGGTCCCGGCTCAAGAAGAGGTCAGCCAGGCTGAGAGTGTAGTGAATATTCACAGTTTGGTCGGATATTTCCTGGGGAAACTGGTTTAGTTTTTCTCGCTCTAATTCATTAAGCAGTCGAACTGGCATCAGTAAGCGACCTCCAGGCTTTGCATGGCACTTTCCCGGTCCTCGGGGGTGGGTAAAGTGTAACGGCGGGTAGTTTCAAGACGTTTATGGCCGGCAATCTCGGCTAC
>JAYSYV010001338.1:0-9933 GCA_043727245.1 Chloroflexota bacterium
CCGGCTGGTTGCAGTCGAATTGCAAATCGTCGGCCAGGCTCAGGTAAAGTTTGTCGGAAAGGCCGATGGTTTGCATGACGGTCATTACTTCGTGAAAACCATCCGGGCGTTTATTCAAGACTTCCAGACTGAGATTAATTTTAGCGTGCGCGTAATAAACTTCTTGTTGCGGCGGATTTTCTGACATGCCTGGGCCAGCTCCTTTAACTCTTTGCAGCTTCTGCGATTACTGCCGAAAGTATACCACAACCTTTTGAAGTGCCGGTTCATTTAACTTTACGGGCGCTCTTTCTAACCCGAACGGTGTATTATGGTATAATTCGCTGGTTTAAGGCAGACTTCGTACTCTCCTGTAAGCTATGAGCGATTTATTCAGGCCCACGACGATCAGTGAGGATTGAGAATACATAATGTTGTTGATTGACAAAATAAAATCCAAGCACGCTAAAATCGGTATAATCGGGCTAGGCTATGTGGGCTTGCCTATTGCCATTGCGTTCGCGGACAAAGGTTTCCGTGTGACCGGTTTTGACATTGTAAAACAAAAGGTGGCCCAGCTAAAACGCGGCGAAAGCTATGTCGGCGATATAGCCGGGGAACGCTTGCTGCCCCTGGAAGCTTCCGGCCATTTCCGGGCTACCACCGACTTTAGCGCCCTGGTTGCCCAGGATGTCCTTATTATCGCAGTACCAACTCCTCTCAACCAGACTCGCGACCCTGACCTTTCGGCGGTCCGAGCAGCGACATCGCAGGTGGCCCAATACCTCCAAAAAGGCCAGTTGATAATTTTGGAAAGCACCACTTATCCAGGCACAACCGAAGAAGTATTGCAGCCTATCCTGGAGGCGGGCGGTCTGAAAGTGGGCCAGGATTTCCACCTGGCTTTTTCGCCCGAACGGATTGACCCCGGCAGCAACAACAGCAAGGGCTGGCGCTTTGAAAATACCCCTAAAGTGGTCGGTGGTGTCACCCCGGCCTGCCTGGAAGCGGCGGTAGCCCTTTATTCCAAAGTGGTCGAAAAGGTTGTGCCGGTTTCGTCGGCCAGGGTGGCTGAAATGTCCAAGCTGTTTGAAAATGTCTTTCGGGTGGTCAACGTGGCCCTGGTCAACGAGATGACCCTCTTGTGCAACCGTATGGGGCTGAACGTCTGGGAAGTGCTGGAAGCAGCCGGGACTAAACCCTTTGGCTTTATGAAGTTTACACCGGGGCCGGGTGTGGGCGGCCATTGTATCCCGGTGGACCCTTTTTACCTTACCTGGAAGGCCCGCGAGTACGGAGTTAACACCCGCTTTATCGAGCTGGCCGGGGAAATAAACCTGCAAATGCCCCGCTACGTCCGGGAACTGGCGGTCCAGGCTCTGAACCGCCACCGCAAGAGCCTGAACGGCTCTAAAATCTTGCTGCTGGGAGTGGCCTACAAAAAAGACGTGGCCGATATGCGCGAGTCGCCCGCCATCAAGATTGTTGAACTGCTGGAACAGGACGGGGCCGAAATCAGCTATTGCGACCCCCACGTGCCGGTCCTTAAAGAGGGCAAGCTTGATTTGAAGGCGGTCGAACTAACCCCGGAAATTCTGGCGGAGTGTGATTGCGCCATTATCATTACCGACCACAGCGTTTTTGATTACAATTTGATTGTGAAAAACGTGCCGCTGGTGGTGGATACTCGCAATGCCCTGGCGGATGTTCGCGAAGGCCGCGAAAAGATAATCTTACTGTAGAGTTGGAGTTCTAATTTTTTGAGGGTCAGAGAAAAGACCGTTACCGCATCGGAAGTTAAGGCAACACCTGTGGCCGGGCGGCTGAGGGGCAGTTTTCAAAAGCTGGACTGGGTGTTGTTTGGCATCCTCGGCCTGGCCCTGTTGGTCCGCCTGTATGCCTGGTGGCAGGCTCCGCGTCAGGGTTTTGTTATTGACGAGGCCGAATATTACCAGATTTCCAGCATCCTGGCCGACGGGCGAGGCTGGGCTTTCTACGATGCTTCTACCTGGGTCAGACCACCTCTTTATGTGATGTTGCTGGGTGGAGTCTTCCGCTTTTTTGGCCCCAACCTGGTTATAGTCCGCCTGATTCAGGTGGCGTTGAGCGTGGCAACGGTTTATTTGCTCTACCGGCTGGCCTTTCGGACTTTCGGGCGCAAGACCGGCCTGGTGACGGCTCTCCTGGCGGCTATCGCCTGGCCTTTCGCGGTCCTGTCGTATCTCTTACTTTCGGAAACCCTCTTTCTTTTCCTGTTCCTGATGGCCCTCAACTTCCTGGCGGAATACCTGGGGTATCTGCCCAGTTCTCTACCGGAAAGAGGAGCTAAACAAAACCTCTTTAGCCGCTATCTACCCCAGCCCAGTGTTTACCTGATTGCCAGTGGTTTCATGCTGGGACTTTCGGCCCTGACCAGGGGCCAGGTGTTGAGTTTTATACCTTTTATCGGCCTCTGGATTATAATCTCAAGAGGCTGGCGCAACTGGCGGGGCTGGCTTTCGGCTTACCTCCCGATAGTGGTCGTCTTTCTGATTACGCTTTCGCCCTGGATCATGCATAATGCCCAAACTTATGGCCGCCCTTTTATAGATACGACCGGCGGCTACAATTTTTACCTGGGCGCTCTGCATGGCCGGAACGGGGCTTTAGTTTCGCAAACCCTGGAAGCGGTCAAAAACCAGGCCGACCGGGAAAACCTGGGCTATCAGAAAGGGTTGGAAATCCTTTTTAAGAATCCGCTGGATTTCGCCGGTAAAGGCATTAAAGAGTCGCTGGACTTCTGGACCCTCAACTTTGGGGCCGACGAGCGGCTGGAAGAATCTTACACCAGGGGGGTTATTTCGCCTACCTGGCTCATTCCCGACCAGTTGTTGGGCGATACCTTCTATATACTTGTGACAGTCCTGGCTCTGCTGGGTCTGGTGGTAGCTCCGCGCTCGGTTTACGGCCTTAAAAGTTTTATGGCAATCTGGCTGGTTTATAACATGGCCCTGGCTTTTGCCTTTTTCGCTGTGACCCGCTTCCGGCTGCCGGTCTATTACTTGTACTTTCCCTTTGCGGCCTATACCCTGACGCATCTCCGCGAAGTTCTGGCCTGGCTAAAGCAGCCCTTTAAGCTGCCGAGCCGCCGCAAGGTTAAAGGGTTGAGCTGGGTGGCCGGACTGGCCTTACCGGTTATTTTTCTGTTTATCGTCATACTGGGCTATTTACCAGCCGATGGACTTATAATCAAAGAGGGCGGCTCGCTGACCCAGACCAAAATCGGGCTGGATGCCTGGCTGACCCAGCAAAACGCCATCCGGGGCGATGAGTTACGCAAACAGGGCCGCTACGACCAAGCCCTTAAAGCTTATTCGCAAGCCCTGGATTATCTGCCGTCCACCCAGATTGGTATCGGCCTGACCGAAACCTTGCAGGGCAAATTCGATGACGCGATTGGCCGGATTGGACGGGCCAGCCAGGATATTGCCCAATCACACCTGGCCCTGGGCTGGATTTATCTGCGCCAGAAAAACGAGGAATACGCTCACGGCGAGTTCCGCAGCCGTCAGATTGCTCTGGATACTACTGCCGACACTTGGGCCTGGGACAACCTGCTGGCGACACCTCTGCCCGATAACCGGCTAACTCTTGGTGAGTTCGATTGGGGATATGTCAGGGGCTTTCATATATATGAAAAAGAGGATGCCAAACCCATCTCGCCTTATTTCCGCTGGACCAATATGCGGGGCGAAACCGGCCAGCATCCGGCCCGTTTGCGCTTTCCGCTGGCTCTCGGCAGCCATCCGACTTCCGTTTCAATTCGTCTGAACGGCTACCGCCCGGAGAGCCTGACTCCGCCCAGCGTGGAAATGTTTGCCAATGGTCGTTCGCTCGGCAAAGTGCAAACCACCCGTGACTGGCAAACCTATACTTTGCCGCTCCCGGCTGACCTGAATCCGGGCCAGGAAATCATTATCGAACTGCTACCGTCCAGCACTTTCGTGCCTGGGGCTACCTCCCGGCGCGAACTGGGCGTTATGGTCCAATGGGCTAAATTAAATACGTAAAACGGTCTAAAAGGAGTTACGATGCCAGCAAAAACACAAACCGATAAATGGGCGCTTTCGCCTGACCGGGGCTTTGACTCTAACCCGGCCCAGCGGAAACTGGCCCGTCAGATTTATGCAACCGTCAAGAATTTGCCGATTATCAGCCCACACGGCCATGTTCCGCCCGCCCTGCTTTCCGACCCTAACGCCCGGTTTGGCTCTCCCACCGAGCTTCTTATTATCCCCGACCATTATGTCTTCCGGCTGCTCTACAGCCAGGGCATTAAACTGGACGACCTGGGCGTGCCGGGCCGCAATGGTTCCGCCGAAGGGGCCGACCACCGCAAAATCTGGCAGCTTTTTGCCGAGAATTTTTTCCTGTTCCGAGGTACGCCAACCGGCCTCTGGCTGGCCGATGAACTGAGTTCGGTCTTCGGAGTGGACGAAAAGCTGACCGGGGCCAGCGCCCAGCGCATCTACGACCACCTGGAAACCCAGCTTCTAAAGCCGGAATTTTCGCCCCGCGCTCTGTTTAAACGCTTCAATATTGAAGTCCTGTGTACGACCGATGCCGCCAGCGATACCCTGGATGAGCATAAAGCTTTACAGGCCGAAGGCTGGACTAGCATTCGCCCGACTTTCCGGCCTGACGCGGTTGTTAATCTGGAAGCGGAAAACTGGTCCCAAAATATCGAGAATTTGACCGAGGTAAGCGGTTACGATATAGATAGTTACGCCACTTTCATCCAGGCTTTACAGGAACGGCGTTCCTTCTTCAAGACGATGGGTGCGACTTCGACCGACCAGGGGGTGATAGTTCCTTATACCGAGCGGTTGCCGGAAGACAAAGCCGAAAAGATTTTCAACCGGGCTTTGCGTGGTAAGCTCCGGGACGATGATACGGCTCGCTTTATAGCCCATATGCTTATAGAAATGGCCCGCATGAGTGCGGAAGATGGCCTGGTAATGCAAATTCACGCCGGGAGTTTCCGCAACTACAATGCCAGCCTTTTCGAGCAGTTCGGAACAGATAAAGGGGCCGATATTCCGGTCCAGGTCGAATGGACCCATAACCTGCATAATTTATTGACCGAGTTCGGCAACGACCCCCGGTTGAGCTTGATTCTGTTTGGCCTGGACGAAAGCACCTACAGCCGCGAACTGGCTCCGCTGGCTGGACACTACCCTGCCGTTTTGCTGGGTCCGCCCTGGTGGTTCCACGACAGTGTAAACGGTATGGTGCGCTACCTGGATCAGGTGATGGAAACGGCTAGTTTGTATAATACGGCTGGCTTTAATGACGACACGCGGGCTTTTGTCTCGATTCCAGCCCGGCACGATGTCTGGCGGCGCGTGACAAGCAACTGGCTGGCCGGGATGGTGGTCAAGGGCTTGATAGACCTGGCGGATGCGCTAGAGATGGCCCAGGACACCAGTTATCGCCTGGCTAAACGAGCTTACCGTCTGGAATAAATATTTACTGGTATTAAACCAATGGAAGTTGAGCGGGGCCGGGTAAAAAGCGGCGCAGTCGAGTTGCATTACCTGGCGGCGGGCCAGGGTGCGGCTGTGGTGCTGGTGCATGGGCTGGCCGGTTCGGCCCACTGGTGGCAACTGACCTTACCAGCCCTGGCAGCTCGCTACCGGGTTTACGCCCTGGACCTGGCCGGGTTTGGCGGAAGCCGGGCCGGACAACCTTTCGAGTTGCGGGCCGCTGCCCACCAGATAATCACCTTTTTAGATGCTTTAGGAATAGAAAAAACCAGCCTGGTCGGTCATTCGATGGGAGGCTTTATCGTGGCCGACCTCGCTGCCAGCCACCCGGAGCGAGTCGAAAAACTGGTGCTAGTGGATGCCGCCGCCTTGCCTTTTGAAAATGGAGTGCTGGACCGGGGACTGGGGTTGGCCCTGGCAGTCTGGAAAATACCCCCGGCATTCTGGCCGGTTTTCCTGGTGGATGCCTACCGGGCCGGGCCTCGCACCCTCTGGCGGGCCGCCACTGGACTGCTGACCGCCGATATTGCCCGTGACTTGAGTCAGATTGAGGCTGAAACGTTAGTGGTCTGGGGTAAACACGACCACCTCGTGCCGCTTTCGTTGGGTATAGAACTGGCCCGCCGTCTGCATCACGCCCGACTGGAAATAATTCCGGGCGCAGCCCACAGCCCCATGCTCGAACGTCCGGCCCACTTTAACCGCCTGCTGCTTGAATTTCTCCAGGGTTAGAACCTAGCAGCCTGTCGGAGTAATCGAAATGACTACCACTTATAGACAAAGCGTGTCAATTCAGAACTACAGGTAGTACCATTCCGGCCAAAATAAGGCTCTCTCCGACAAACTGCTAGCCCTCTGCGTTCGGGCCTTTTTCCTCATCCGGCTTCCAGACATCATCGTTGCCGCCGCTTTTGCTGCTGTACTTCAGCACAAAGAAAACCGCCAGGACTACTAGAGCCACCACCACTATCGCCATTATAACCAGGGTGTCCATAAACTTACTCCTCTTTGAATCTGGGTCAGCATTACTCCGTTCAAGTTAATCCTTTGCACGTTTTATTCCAGGGTTGCTAAAGCTTCTTTTCCAACTTAAAAACCCGGCCTCACTCTAAAGTGAACCGGGCCATCAAAAATTACTCTTAAAATCCTGAAGTTAAACGAGGAACTCTTTTGTTTCCTGGCCTTCCATCCACTCCGGGGCCGCGTTTGAAGAAACCCAAAATACCCGCACCTTTTCTCCGGTCCAGGTAAGTTTGGCATTTATAAAGTTCTGATAACCGTCAACATCTCCGTTCTGTTCGCCTACTGGCACTCCAATTTCGGAATGTTCCTTATAAAAACGTAGGAAAGCAAAACCTACGTTGTGTCCGTTGATGTTTTCTACGTCAGCCATGACTCGTTCCTTTCACGCTAATCAATCTAATCAATTTAATCTGGTCTTATAAAAATAAGCGCCGCAGCCTGCCTTCGGGGTAAGTTACGTTTGTTGGAAATGCGAAGTTAAAACGGATTATGAAATGAAGATTATAATACTACAGTCCTCCTTTTTTGAGCAAACTTTCAGGATTTCCTAACTACAATGAACTATTAATATAAGCTTAAAGAAGTGCCTGAAACCCCGGTGAAGCGGATGCTGAAATTTTCACGAAGGGTTATTTGTAGTATAGTGATTAAACTGAGAACCGAATAGGTCTGGAAGATTACAGGAAAACGAAAAGGAGTGTCATGTATAATCAATACCTGGAGATAGCAAAGAAGGCGGCTTTGGCAGCCGGTGAAATCCAACTAGCCGGGTTAACCCGCCAATTGCTGATTGAAACCAAGCGCAGCCCGATTGACCTTGTGACGGAAGTTGACCGCATGTGCGAGGCTGAAGTCGCCCGCCACATCAAGGAAAGCTTTCCTTCACACCAGCTATTGGCCGAAGAAGGTACAGTCGGTGGAAATGACCCCGACTTCCGCTGGATTGTTGACCCACTGGATGGCACGACCAATTATACTCATCACTACCCCTTTTTCTGTGTCAGTATCGCCCTGGAACACCAGGGCCGGTTAGTGGTTGGAGTGGTCTATGATCCCCTTCGCAAAGAAATGTTTGAAGCGGTGGCCGGTGGCGGGGCCTTCCTGAACGGGCAACCGATTGGTGTATCCTCGACGCTACGGCTGGGCCAATCCCTGGTCTGCACCGGCTTTCCGGGCGACCAGGCCGGCAACCAGCAAGTCCTGACTGCCTGGGAACAAGTCAGTTTGCGCTGTCACGGCATGCGGCGGGACGGCTCGGCGGCGCTTGATTTGTGTTATATAGCCTGTGGCCGCCTGGACGGCTTCTGGGAGCGGCTCAATGCCTGGGACATGGCAGCAGGGTGGGTGCTGGTGACAGAGGCGGGCGGGCGGATTACCAACTTCCAGAACGAAGCTTTTGACCTCTACCAGCGCGAAATAGTTGCCACGAATGCCCACATCGGCCCGGAATTGGTGGCTGTTCTAAAGGAGACTTCACAGCTTTAAACCTTTCAATCCGACACCGCTATCGAAGAATATTTTGCCAATTCTTGATAATCAACTTGACTCGTTTGGTATAATCACTAAAACATCTGTTTCACTTTATTGGATTAAATTGTTCAAACTTTTATTAGCATGTTAATAAACCCAGCCGAAAATCCGGCTACCGAAGAAGCTGGCTATGAACACCTGGCCCGGCGGGCGCATCTTTACCTGGAACAACACGGTGGGCGAGCGCGTGAAGAAGTACTGGTCCAGCAAGTCTTTGGGGTGCGCGGTAAAATCGAGGTCTGGAGCGGTATTTTAGCCCACGTACTGGCCGATACCCGGCGTTTCCGGCGCTTGCCTGGTGGGGAGTGGTGTCTGGCCCACTATAACGAGTCCGTTCACGCCCTGACCGAACTGGAATACGTCGTAATTGACACCGAAACCACCGGCCTGAATCCTCAACGCAACCGGGTTATCGAAGTGGCCGCTATCAAAATAAAGAACGGGCAAGCGGTTGCCTCTTTTGAAACCCTGCTTAACCCGCACCGACGCATCCCCGATTTCATCTCGAAATTCACCGGCATCAATAATGAAATGACTTCGACTGCGCCCGGTTTCGCTCAGGTAGCGGATAAATTCCTTGATTTTCTGGGGCAGACCATTATTGTGGGGCATAATATACCCTTCGACATCCGGTTTCTGGATTATGAGCTGCACCGGCTGTCTCGCCCGGCCCTCCTGAACGAAACAGTGGACACGATTAGCCTGGCGGTCCGGCTTCATCCCGGTTTGCGGCGGCCCAACCTCGACCGTTTGGCCGCTATGCTCAATTTGCCGGTAAAGATTCGTCACCGGGCGATGGCCGATGCTTCCCTGACCACCGAAGCCTTTTTGCTGCTGCTGGATAAAGCTCATGCCCAGGGCTATCAGACGCTCGGTGATTTACGGGCAGGGCGCTCTCGGCTAACCCAGCCGCCCCCTTTAACGGCTTTGCCGGAAGTAGAAACTCCTCAAACACAAACTCCCAAAACTCTTTTCCACATGAATATTGAGTTGCCCGTTTCCCCGGAAATTATGCCCGACGCGCCAGAGTTCGCAGACGAAGCGACCCTGGCCGATTTACCGGAGCCTCCCTGGGAAACGACTCCCGATGACTTGCCGGACATCGAAAGGCCGGACCGGATTAGATTAAAGCGAAGCTGGTATCGCGACCCTGCTATGGGCCTGACCAACCGGGCAACCGCCCACGCCCGCGATGTTCTTTCCAAAGACTTGTTGAACGGTCTACCGCACCGGCCCGGTGTCTACCTGATGAAGGACAATACCGGCAAAGTAATCTATGTCGGCAAAGCCAAGAACCTGCGTGACCGGGTTTCCTCTTATTACAGCGAACCGCTGGGCTACACCCGCAAAATGGACGGTCTGACCGAAAGCATTGCCCGGATTGACCATATTGTCACCGGCAGCGAACTGGAAGCTTTGCTGCTCGAATCACGGTTAATTAAACAATACCAGCCCCGCTACAATACCCAACTCCGCAATTACGAGGCGTATCCTTTCATCAAAATAGACCTCAAGCAGCGCTTTCCGCGTGTCAGCAGCGTCCGGGAAGTGGTGGACGATGGGGCGCGTTATTTTGGCCCTTTTAAAAACCGGCGGGCTGTTGAAACAACGGTTGAAATTATCGAGCAGCTTTTCCCGGTCCGCAATTGCACCCGCTCCTTTGAGCTGCCTTTGCCCGGTGTCAAGAAGCGCAAACAGGCTCCCCCCTGCTTGCGGCTGTCCATGGGGCGCTGCCCTGGCCCTTGCGATGGCAACGACAGCGATGTCGATAACGCAACCTATCTTGAAAAAACTATCGAGGAAGTAATCAGTTTTCTGAGCGGCGAGAAAGAAAACATGCTGGATACTATCTGGGCCAAACTGAACCGCTCGGTCC
>JAYSYV010001339.1:0-9933 GCA_043727245.1 Chloroflexota bacterium
TTCATTCCAGTTCAGAGTATGACCTTCGTGGCCGCTCTGGGCACCGGGCTTTTTACCACTAGCTTTACGCAGACTACGCTTTTTAGGTGGACGCACGAAAACATCGGAGGAAGGTGGTTTAGAAGAATTACGACTGTTGAGCGCTAATTGAGCCTCAAGCTGGGCCACCCGCTCTAGCAACTGAGCGTTGGTAACCTTGAGGCCCGCAATTTCGGCTTCGAGTTGTTGTTCTCTTTCTAAACTCATTGCTTTAATTTACCAGCTCTGTCAAGTGCCTGTGTAGTTACTATGAAACAAGCTCTTACATGTCCGAACATGTAAAATAGCCACCACGGGTTGTGCTGGGTACTTCCATCATCCGAATTCAAGTTTCTAATTGCACACTTAAAATTGCCTGAAGACTCAAGATTTGGTCAACAATGGGGAAATCCTGGGGAAATGAACGACCACGTCCTGAGTGGCACAAACTCGAATTTCGAGCCTGGCTGCGTTAAATCTAACCTGCCTTTTTTTTACCCTCTTACCGCCACTTTTTGAACTGATACGACAGAAACGGGCTGGTGCAAATTAGTACCGCGCTGGCGGCCCATCCTAACCGAATTACTTTAACGCCAGCCGATTTCGACCTGCACCGGATCAAAAGGTTGATTGCCCTGATGCCAGATACGAATAGTGCGAGCTTCGCCTGGGAATAGATCAAGCCAGTTATCGGAATAGCGCGTCCCTTCCTGGGGCAAGAAAAGATGGACGAAGTAGGCAAAGCCAGTACTGCTCAGGTGAGCCAGCCAGCTATTGCCATCCTGCTCCCATTTCACTTCTATCGCCGGTATTTCCCTGACCAAATCCTTAATTTCAGCGAAAAAATGACGATTGGCAATATCAAGCCTGGAATTGCCGCTTACCCACAAAAACTCGCGGCGGCGGTCGCCCTGGCCGAGCAATTCCGGCGAGATAACAGCAATCTGCTGGCTGGAATTGGGAGAGATTTTGGCCTCTACGGTTTCCATATGCAAAATGTCGCCTTCAAAAGTGGCATGGGTCCAGGTTAACGCCTCGCTGACGGATGCCAGGGAATCGTTGGTTAACCACAGGCTCACACCTCCGCCCGGTTCCTCACGGAATGAAGCCAGGACCGGCGAATAAGCCCGTTTGACAAAGAAATAACCGGCTTTGGGGAAATTATAGTAGTCCAGTACGGCCCAGGTCAGGCCGGGCCAGCAGTCGTTCCACTGCCAGACCAGCGTGCCGGAGCAGTGGAACATGCGCCGCCGGAAATGTTCAATCCCAAATTTCAGACCTTCGGCCTGGGTAATCATTGAAAAATCAATATATTCGGTCAGATCGCGGGGTAAACCGGTATGGGCCTGCATCAGCATATTGCCTTTATCTTTGGGGTTGTCCTTGTTGCGAAAGAGCAGGCCGGGTGAGCCAAAATAAAGCTCCGACTCCGGGACGTTTCGCCTGACCGTTTCAAGCACCGGCAGGGCGTGAATGCCAAATTCCGAGGCAAACCGGCTCAAATCTCTTCCGTAATGGCGGTAGGAAACTCCCTGCGGACTCCAATCGCGCTGTGGTTCCTCGCCGAAACGGCGGAGAGCTACGTTGCCGTGCCAGACGCTCCAGTTATGAGCATCCCCGGCCTGTTCGCCGTTGTGGTCGTTACCACCGTAGGGACTAGATGGCCAGTAAGGGCGGCTGGAATCCAAGCGCGCGGTTATTTCCGGCAAAAGCTGATGATACAAATATTTGCCAGGGAAATCGTGGCCGGGTTCCTGCCAGCGCGTTGAGTCCTCGACCCAATCGTTTTCGTTGTTACCCACCCACACAGCCAGGCTAGGCCGGTTACGCAGCCGCCGGACCTGGTATTCGGCTTCCTGGCGCACTTCCTCGACAAAGGCCGGGTCGAAATCCGGATAGAGGCCGCAAGCAAACATGAAATCCTGCCAGATTAGAATACCCATTTCATCGGCCAGGTGGTAGAAAGCGTCCGGTTCGTATTGCCCGCCACCCCAGACCCGGAGCATATTACCGTGCGCGTCTACCAGCAAGCGCAACAATTCTTCGTACCGGTTCCGGTCAATCCGTCCATTCAGCAGGTCAGCCGGAATCCAGTTGGCCCCTTTTGCGAACACGGGCACACCGTTGACCACAAAAGTAAAAAACTCGGTGCCCGGTTCGTCTGGGTCGGGCGAACGGTCCAGGCCTATGGTTCGGAAGCCTACCCGGTCGGTAAAAGTATCAAGCAAGGTCTGGCCCTGCCAGAGGGTAATTTCCAGCTCGTAGAGGGCCGGGTCGCCATAGCCGTTCGGCCACCACAGGGCCGGGTTAATGACCGTAAAAAGCCCGTTAGCCTTACCGTCCATCACCGGCGCTTCAAACTCAACCAATACCCCACTCCGGCTAACGGTAGCTTTTACCATAAAGTCAACCCTAGGAACCCAGTTTTCTACCTCAACTTCCAGCCTGGCGATAGCTTGCTGCGGAACAGCTTCGAGAGTTTGCAGGTAGGGTGGTCGCAACCGGGCGCTTTCAAAGCGTTCCAACTTGACCGGCTGCCACAACCCCAGGTTGACCAGGCGCGGTGCCCAGTCCCAGGAAAAATGCGACTGGGTCTTGCGGACAAAGACCCGCTGGTTAGCGTTGTAGTCGCCCCATTGGCCGGGAATACTTTTTCCTTCGACATAAAGATAGGGCGGGTCGAGCCTGACAGCCAGGTGATTGGTTTCGCCATAATTCAGGCGGCTGGTAACGTTGAAAACCGCCGGGCGAAACATGTTCTGATGGCGTCCCAGTTCGATGCCATTCAGGTAAATCGTGGCATAAGTATCCAGACCCTCAAAGGTCAGTAAATCGCGGCTGTGCGGGCCGGAACGGGGCAGGGTCACATCGAAGGAGTGGCGATACCACCACTCCCGCCGCTCGACCCACTGGACCTGCTCAACATTGGTACCATAAAAAGGGTCTGGGATGAGGCCCGCCGCCAGCAGACTGCTATGTACTTCGCCGGGCACCTGGGCGGCCAGCCAGTCCCTGGTATTGTAATCCGGGGCAAAAACCTGGGCTGCAACCCCTTCGCCCGGTTCAAAATCTTTTAGCTGCCAGAGGCCGTTCAAATTGATTACCTGATTTGCCGGGGCACTCATTTGAAAGTTTCTCCTTGTCAATTAAAAACTCAAATTCCCCCGCAAAAGAAGGGGTAGCGAAAACCGGTTTCCCGGTAATGGAGTAAGCAGCCAGATAGGGCTCGTACGGGGGTTTATTATACGTCTAAACTGCCTGGCTTGAGCGTAATTCAAAGCCAATACTATTTTCTTTAAAGAACATTATCTTCCTGGCTAACCTGTTTTTCCGGTTATAAAACAGGCCGGACTGTCTCGGCCATACCGATAGCCTGGTCGGCCATGCCGTAGATGACCTGGACCCGGCCATCCGGCAAGGTCAGGACACCGGTCGGAAAGACTACATTATTGACGATACCGACCTGTTCCTGTTTGATACCTGGTTTGAGAACCGGCTGCGAGGAACGATAAAGCACCTTGCGCGGGTCTTGCAGGTCTAGAAGCGCCGCGCCCGCCAGGTAACGCCGGTCAGGGTCGGCATCGTTGTCGCCATCAACGGCGTGATAGAAGATGAGCCAGCCCATGCCGGTCCGCAGGGGCGGCGTACCACCGCCGATCTTGAGGCGTTCCCAGGTTTCAACCGGACTTAGAATCAGGGTATGGTCGGTCCAATTCAGGAGATCGTCCGAGTAAGAAAGCCAGATTGAAGCCGGTACGCCGTGGTCCTGGGCGATTTTTGGCGTGAAAGTAGGCCGGTGCATCAACACGTAACGCCCGCCGATTTTCTCAGGAAACAGCATGGCGTCTTTATTGGAAACAGTCTGCAAATCAATCGTATAAGTCTGACCAGAGCGGCCTGTCAGTTCCAGCGGGCTATATTTGACCAGGCCCAGCCGTTGCCATGCCTGCATATTAGTTGAGCGGGCCAGGGCGATACGCGGCAAGGCATCCCCGCCCGGCCCATCGCCGTAAGCGGTATAGGCCATTATGAATGAACCATCTTCCATAGGCGTAACCCTGGGGTCTTCCACCCCGCCGTGGACCCCGTCACGCCATTTTTCGTAAGGCTCTTGCGGTTCCAGCGCACACGTGTCCAGCCGGTAGGCTTCCAGGCCGTCACCGATCCGGTGCAGTTCGGCCAGCATAATCCGAGAGTAATTATGCGGTTCAGCGGCAACCGACCGGTAAAGCAGATAAGCAGTGCCATTGTGCTGGACGGTGGCCGGGTTCAGCACCCCACCTGCCTCATATGGCCGGTCCATATCCGGCTCAATGATAATACCCCTCCGTACCAGGGCATATTGTTCAGTTTCAGTAATCATTTTGGTTTCACATCCTATATTTTAGTGGTTTGACTGTTACAACCAGGGCCGTTATTGCCTGGTTGTAACACTTCATAGTAACTAACCTTTAACACCACCCGACGTAAGACCTTCTATAAAGTAGCGCTGGAAAATGATGAAAAGAATTAAAATCGGTATAACCATCAAAGTTGACATAGCCATCAACCATTCCCAGTGAGGGCGCTCGTTGGTGCCGCCGGTGAAGAAATACATGCCAACGGTCATAGTATATTTAGCCTGTGAATTTAAGTAGATCAAGGGATTAAGGAAATCGTTCCAATGCCCCTGGAACCCGATGATGCTGACCGAAAGCAAGGCTGGGCGTATCAGGGGTATCATAACGCGGGTGAAGGTCTGAAAAACGTTGGCCCCATCAATAATAGCAGCCTCCTCAATTTCTTTAGGCACCGAAGAAAAGAACTGGCGCATCAAAAAAATAAAGAGGGGAGTGCCGCCTAAAAGAGAAGCCAGGACCAGCGGGTCGTAATTATCAATCAAATTAAACTGTTTCCAGATTAGAAATGTAGGAATCAGTTTGACCACGTCAGGCAAAAACATGGTGGAAATCATCACCATAAAAAGCAGGTTGCGGCCTGGAAAAGCAAAACGGGAGAAGCCGTAGGCCACAATGGCCGAGACGAAAACTTCCGCCACCAGCGGCACCAGGGTAACAAACAGAGTGTTACAAAGAAACCGGGTGAAGGGTAAGGCGTTCCAGGCATCCGGGTAATTTTGCCATTGCGGCACGGCGGGCCACCATTGGACCGGCTGATTGAATATTTCAGTACCTATTTTAAGTGAACTGGAAACCAACCAGAAAAGCGGTACTAAAAATAACACTCCAAGCGCTGAAACAAGCAGATAAATCAAGGCTGTGCCTGCTACCCGCCTGGCCCGGAGAGGGGTCCAGGGAACACGCTCCGGTGAAGCAGTAGTCCGAGTAACAGTTGTACTCATAAACTATTTCCTTTCGCAGTCAGCATTTTACTTCTCCTGGCCTTCGTAATAAACCCAACGCGTCTGGGACCGGAACAGGACAATCGTAGCCGCCAGAATCAGCAGGAATAAAACTACGGCCAGCGCGGTAGCGTAACCCATCCTGGATTGTTGGAAGCCGTAAGTGTAAATTAGCAGGTTCATAAAGCGCCCGGCAGACGGAGTAGCCCTGGCGAAAGCAGCCGGGGTAAAAAGCTGCATGGCGCTGGCAAACTCTACCACGACCAGGAAGAAAATAGCTGGGGTCATCATCGGGACGGTAATTTTCAGGAATTTTATAAAAGTGTTGGCTCCGTCAATTGAGGCGGCTTCATATAAGTCGGTGGCGACCCCTTTGCGGGCGCCCAGCATGATAACCGTATTGTTTCCAAGGGCCGTCCATAAACTCATAATTATGAAGGCCGGTAAGACCCAGGTCTCATCCCCGAACCAATCCGGTGGAGCCGTACCGGTCAGGTTAAAGATGGGCGATAAAGCAATATTTAATAAGCCTACATCCGGGTTGAAAATCCAGCGCCATAGTAAGACCACCGCCACAGCCGGGACGATGGAAGGCAGGTAATAGAGTACCCGGTAGACCCCGATAAACTTTAACTTTTTACTGAGAACCAGGGCCAGCATAACCGAAAGGAAAACGCTGATCGGTACGCTGATAATCGAGTAAAGTACGGTTAACTTTATAGAAGGCCAAAAATTAACGTCATGATTAATCAGGTTATCATAGTTTTTAACCCCTACTACGTTAGGAGTCTGTTGCAGGTTATAGTCGGTAAAGCTCAGGACCACAGTCGAAACCATGGGAATGAGATTGAATATTAAAAAACCCAGAATCCAGGGAGTTATCAGAGAATAGCCGATGGCCACCTCCCGTTTGAGATGAAAGACGTTTCGCAGCAGGAAGTGAATGCCTACACTGATGCCTACAACTGCGACCGCCAGTAACAAAAACCGGATCAGGGTTGGAAGATAATCGCCGATGGGATCTCCTACCATTTCCATCCTCCTCTTAATTTCTTCATCCTGAAGCCCAGTTCAGGATTGAACTTTCCCAAAAGAGGTAATCAAAGGATGGCAGCCGGTTAAAACTGCCATCCCTTGAGAAATACTATTTAGGCAAGGTATCTTCTAATAACGGGCGGACCTTCTTGGCAAGGTTAGCAGCCGTATCTTTGCCCCGGAAAAGCGGATCGATGAACTGGGTGTTCCAGACATCGGCCCACTGGGCATAGTTAGGGAAGATAGGGGCGGCCTTGGCATCCGGCAGAGCGGCGATAATTGTATCAATAGAGCCAGCCGGGCGCTTCGGTTGAGCTTTCTGGAGAGCCTCTTTGGTCGAGAGCGACTTGCGGGGCACCGGGATTTTCCATTTCTGGATGCCATCTGTGATGTCGGCCAGAGCGGCGTAAGCGGCATCCTTGTTCTTGGTCTTGGCGCTGATGGCATTGAAAGCGATGTAAGCCGGGGTCAGGCGATTACCGCCCGGACCTTTCGGCACCAGGAATGCCTGGGCCTGGCCTTTCATGCCGTCCCGGGTTTCCAGCGAGTCAGCCGCGCCACCAACAAACATGGCGACCTTGCCATTGATGAACATTGTATCGAAACCCTGGTCTTTGACCTGGCTGGCGGTAGGCGAAATATGGGATTTGTTAACCAGGTCGGCGTACCATTGTTCCGCTTTTAGAGCTTCCGGCGAATCAATCGGGGAAGACTTAAAATCAGGAGCAATGGTTTGTCCCCCAGCCTGCCAGATGTACATCTGGGTCGGCGGCCAGTCGGCGCTGTTCGAGGTGAAGCCCCATTGTTTGATCGTTTTGGTATCAAAAGCGGCGTCATCGGCTGATTTACCGGCTCCGTCAAGGGTTAGCTTCTGGGCGGCTTTCATGAAATCGTCCCAGGTCCAATCGGCAGTGGGCGGGCTTACGTTTGCCGCCTTGAACATATCAAGATTGACGTAAAGGACCAGCGGTTGCTGAATCCAAGGCAACCCGTACATCTTGTCCTTGTAAGTCGCGGCGGCTAGCGCGCCGGGGAAATAATCATCCAGGTTTGCGGCGGGATGGGTCTTGTCGGCCTTAAGCATGCCGGTCAGGTCGAGGAGTGAACCTTTATCCGCAAAACCGGATAAATGGTCAACGTCCACCCAGAAAATATCGGCGGCTGTCCCGGAGGCCAGGCCGGTCTGCAACTTGGTCACATATTCCTGGGGGCTGGCCTGGACCGTCACGTGGTAAGCGGTGGCTTTAGAGTTAATGGTATCAATGATAGCCTGGAACTCTTTAGCCTCGTCAACCCCGGCCCAGATCGACATGGTTAGTTCAACCTTCGGTCCGCCAGCCGCAGCGGTAGTCGCGGCCCCGGAGGCTGCCGTGGTAGCTGCACCGGAAGCAGCCGTGGTAGCACTGGCCGGAGCGCTGGTGTTGGTTGCGTCACCGCAAGCCGCCAGGAAAGCCGCCAACGATGTAGTACTGGCAATAGCGAAGGCTGATTGTTTAAGGAATTTACGGCGACCTAAGCGGTTAGTGGGGTAATTTGGGATCGAGCGATCATCATTCATGGTATCTCCTCCTTGTAGTTACCAATAATTTGCAAAAGAGTCTCACCCCGTAGTGAGATAAAACTTAAAAAGCGATTAACAAGCTAAAAATAAGCTTGTCAGGTACAACCGCAAGACTGGCGGATGACTAACTCGGTAGAGACACTGGTTTCGACCGGCGGGCTACCCGGTTCGTTAATCAGTTCCAGGATGCGCCGGGCGGCTAACCGTCCGATTTGTTCTTTGAAAATTCGAATTGTAGTCAACGGTGGTGAGAAGTGTTCGGTAGCGGGAATGTTATCAAACCCAATAAGGGCCAGGTTTTTAGGAATATTTAACCCCCTGGCGGCGGCAGCGCGAGCAACCCCCAGGGCCATCGAGTCATTGGCCGCAAAAATAGCCGTTGGCGGTTCGGGACCATCTAAAAGTTCAGCGGCGGCCTGTTCGCCGGTGGCTACGGTAGTGGCTTCTTTATGGACCACCCGGCAATAATTACCCAGCCCGGCATCCCGCATGGCCGCGCAATAACCGGCGTAACGGTGGCGGCTGCTGACCCATTCAAGCGGGCCACCGATATGGGTTATCCTTGTATGGCCGTGACCAGTCAAATGCAAAGTGGCTTCGTAAGCGCCCCCGGCATCATCGGTTAGCACACTGTTTACCTTGCGGTGACCCGGTTTATTGTCAACCAGGACAACCGGAAAGCCGGTATTAAGGGTGGTTGTAACAAATTGAGGGTTCAAATTGGGACCAACCAGGATAAGGCCATCGATCCGGCTTTGTTCGACCATCCGTAAATTGGTCGGGCTATCACTGTAGAGGCTGGTAAGCATTATATGGTAATCGTGAGTTACCAGTTCTACTTCAATTGCCATCAAAATTGGAAAATAAAAAGGGTCGGAGGAAAAGGGTTGGTCAAAGGGATGAATTACAAAACCAATGGTCTGGGTGCGCGATGTCACAAGGCTGCGGGCGGCCATGTTGGGAACAAAGCCAAGTTCGTTTGCCATTCCGATCACACGCTGGCGTAAATCGCTGCCGACACCGGGACGGTCATTCAAGGCCCGCGAAACCGTTGCGATAGAAATATTCAGCCTCTTGGCAATATCAAGCAGAGTGGCAGCCATCGACATTCCTCATCAACTTCGATAAAGAGTTTACGCAAACGTTTTCGTACCGTTTACGTTGATTGTATCCCTTCCAAAAAGGGCTGTCAAGAGTTTTAAGATTGAATTTATCTCAATATGGTTAAACCCTGGTAAATTTTTACTGTGCAAGGGTACTCGAAATTTATTCAAAATTATTGTCTTTTTCTTTTCTCTAGGGGTTACGGGTGAGGCTAAATAACGAAAAAATAAGTAAGTTTAACCCAAATAACAGGTTTGTGCTTTCTAAGCCATTTTGTTTTTACCTGTTATTGCGTAAAATAGAGCATAAATCATTCCAGAAAAGACTATTATATGGAAGAAATTAAATTTTCTGAATTAGTCAATGGTTGCAAACAAAAGTCAAATTTACGTAAACGTTTGCGTTGATTATTTGTATCAGTTCAAAAATTGGGGGCTAGTCAAAAAAGCAAAGGTTTGCCACACTCAATGAGTGTTAGAAGAATATGACCCCACTAAAATTCATGATGAGCACGCCCGTGAGGTGGTGCAAAAAGTGCTTAATCTGCTCCAAAAGACTTTCGTTCGGTATTGTCAATTTGTTTTTCCAGGACAGGCAACTTCAAAGGTGAACTTCTTCAAAGCTTTTCAAACAGCAGTTAGTCAGATTATTTGCCCTTTAGGCAGCTATAGACAGCTCGGTTACTTCATTCCATACCGCAAATTGCTCCCGCATTTGGGCGCGATAATCTAGGGCGGTCATCTTATGCCGCTTGGGCCTAAAATGCTGCCGGATTGGACCCTGCGCCGATAAAAACCGTTGGGCCTGCCCTTGTGACTTAAACCTGCGCATTACTTTCTCTCTTACCCTGGTCGGTGGATGCGAATTCTCGGCT
>JAYSYV010001340.1:0-3272 GCA_043727245.1 Chloroflexota bacterium
AGGCAGCGACGCAGTTCCGGCTGGCCTGGATGAAAAGACTACCGAACTGGTTAATAAAGTTAAAAGCCTGGGCGGCGCTGAAAAGTATCTTGAAACCGAAACCGTTTTGTATACCGATGGCGGCCCGGCCAAACGCCTGGTAATAATCGGGACCGGCAAGCCCGCCGACTTTGATGTAGCCAAAGCCCGCCAGTTGGCTCAGACGGTCGCCCGTAGCCTGCGTAAAAAGGGCGGCAAGAAGTTAGCCTTTGCCTTCCAGACTGCCGACTCGGCCACCGCCGGGGATTTATACCAGGCTTTCGCTGAAGGCGTGGTCCACAGCACTTTTGAACCCGGTTTCTATTACACCGGCGAGAATAAAGACGAAAAAGTGCTGGATGATGTCCTTTTCCTGACCAATAATGAAGGGACTTTGAAAGACCGGGTTGAACGGGGCGTTGTTATCGGTGAAGGCATCAACCTTTCCCGCTACCTGGCAAACGAAACACCTAACAACATGTACCCGGAACGGCTGGCCCAGGAAGCCGAGAAAGTTGCCAAAGAGTGCGGCCTGGAATTTCACGCCCTGGACGAAATCCAGCTAGAGCAGGGTGGATTTAAGGCCATTATGGCGGTTGGACAGGGCAGTATCCACAAGCCGCGCATGATTGTCCTCAAATATAATGGAGCCGGGGACGCGCCCTATACCGGCATCGTCGGCAAAGGCATCACCTTCGACAGCGGAGGTATCAGCCTCAAACCGGGCGAACACATGGACCATATGAAGTTCGATATGAGCGGCGGAGCCTGGACCATCGGCATCATGCGTATCCTTTCCCAGCTCAAAGCCAAAGTTAACGTCATTGGCGTGGTCGCGGCGGCTGAGAACTTGCCCGGTGGCGGAGCTTACCGGCCCGGCGATGTCATTGGCAGCCTGGAAGGCAAGTCTATCGAAGTCCTCAATACCGATGCGGAAGGCCGGATTGTGCTGGCTGACGGATTGGCTTACGCCCGTAAGCTGGGCGCAACCCGGTTGGTGGACATGGCAACCCTGACCGGCGCGATTGTGGTCGCGTTGGGCAACACCGTAACCGGTGTCTTTACCTCGGACCAGGACTGGACCGACCTTTTCTTGAAGACCGCCCGGAATGCCGGGGAACGGGCCTGGCAGATGCCGCTTTTCCCTGAATACAAAGAGCAAATCAAAGGCACTACCGGCGACCTGCTCAATACCGGCGGACGGGCTGGCGGCTCCTGCACAGCGGCGGCTTTCCTCAAAGAATTCACCGGCAGCGTACCCTGGATTCACCTGGATATTGCCGGGACCGCTTACACCGAAGGCGAAAAGCCCTACCAGGCAAAAGGCCCCAGCGGCCAGATTATGCGGACCATGGTAGATTTTGTTATCGCGACGGCTGAAGCGAACTAATAGTTCCTGATTCCTTCGCCGGAAGAAAGCTCCAGCCAAAAGTCTTGGCTGGAGCGCTTTTTTATCTTTTGAATTAAATAGATTTATAAAGTATACCGGGAAATAATGAGAAAAGCGAAAATATGAGAGCTGCTATTTACGAGGAATTTGCCAAACCGCTAAAGGTTCAGACTGTCGCTGACCCCACGCCAACCGAAGATGGCGTGGTGATTGCGGTCAAGGCTACCGGTTTGTGCCGGAGCGATTGGCACGGCTGGATGGGCCACGACCCCGACATTCGGCTGCCCCATGTGCCGGGTCATGAACTGGCCGGAGAAATTGCGGCGGTCGGTATAGCTGTAACCAGATGGGAGATTGGCGACAGGGTAACGTTGCCCTTTGTTTGCGGCTGCGGCACTTGCCCCCAATGTATCTCCGGCAACCACCAGGTCTGCGATAACCAGTTCCAGCCAGGGTTTACTCACTGGGGTTCTTTTGCCGAATATGTGGCAATTCAACACGCCGAAGTCAACCTGATACGACTGCCCGAAGAACTGGATTTCGTCACAGCAGCCAGTCTGGGCTGCCGGTTTGTTACCTCGTTTCGGGCCGTAGTGGACCAGGGCAAAGTTTCAGCCGGACAGTGGGTGGCGGTCCACGGCTGCGGTGGGGTCGGGCTATCGGCCATTATGATTGCCAATGCCCTGGGAGCAAACGTGGTGGCGATTGATATAACAGCTGAAAAATTGGATTTTGCCCGCACCATCGGGGCAGTCGCAACCGTCAACGCTAAAGAAACCAAAGACGTGGTTAGGGCGGTCCAAGACCTTACCGGAGGCGGGGCGCACGTTTCGATTGACGCACTGGGTAGTCCAGCGACCTGTTTCAACTCGATTGCCAACCTGCGGAAGCGCGGCAAGCACATTCAAATCGGCCTGATGCTGGGCGACCAGAGCCGCCCGGCTATCCCGATGGATAAAGTTATCGGTAACGAACTGGAAATCCTGGGCAGTCATGGCATGCAAGCCTACCGCTACCCGGCCATGCTGGAAATGATTCAGGTCGGAAAGTTGCAACCGCAAAAGCTGGTGGGTCGGACCATCAGCCTGGACGAAGCGGTCACGGAACTCACCAACATGAATAATTTCAGCGGAACAGGTGTGACGGTAATCAACCAGTTTTAGTATTAGAGGTGAGCAGCCAGAAATTTGTGCCATCCGGCGGGCTACTCAGGTCGGTGGGTATGAACATATTCCCAGATGGCATAGACAAATTATTGTCTTCCCAAAGAATCATCATTCCGATAGTGGGGATGGTCAGTCGTAGCTTCTTCGACCGGAGTAAGCCGCTCGAACGGGCTAAGGCCCAGCCCGGCGTTTACTTCAAATTCGCTCAAGGCCAGTTCGTTGCGCTGCACCGGGGCCAGGTCGCCTACTCCGTCCGACTGGGGATCACCGGTAATATTATTCAAAATACTGAGGTTATCGGTTTTGGGATCGTTAGCCCTGTTATGGTTGTCCCGATTATTCTCTTCCATAGCTTGTGTCGGTCCTTTCACTCCTGAAATTAGCCCGGCTTATTTGCCAGTTAGAATACTTTCCTATAGAAAAGAGCATTATCTATAACAGCCTTTGGCTTTCAGGGTTTTATTTAGTAGGCAAATGTGCTAGATGAAAATAAACACATTACGAGATGAATAAGTTGTTAGAATAGGCTGACATGAGGTGGCCTCCTTTGTGATTATGAGTTAAGTGACTAAACCAACTTACAACCACCAAAGGAGGTAACCCCATGATAACCGATTTTCGCGATTTTTGTCTGGTCAGTTACGTTATTATTGACGATCTTTACCAACAATTGACGCCACTTATTGGCCTTAAACCTG
>JAYSYV010001341.1:0-3268 GCA_043727245.1 Chloroflexota bacterium
CGAACTGCCACTAATTTTGCCCAACCTTCAGACCGAACTTCATCGGTTTAAGTCCTTGCGGACTTTCACTAATTTTGTTCAGCCTTGCGACCGAACCTGACCAGTTCAAATCCTTGCGGACTATTCGCTAATCAGTGTAACTGTACTTCGGCTGACTTCAACAACTCTGACATCACTATGGTATCAATATTTAGGAGTTGCGTCAATGGCTTTTATCCACCACTTACCCACAACTTTTCCCACATAGTTATCCCCAACCGTTAATGGTTTTCGCCAATATTAAGGAGAAAGTGAAATTTTTGGTAGCATACAATAAAATGTAACTGCCAGGCTTTAGTATACTGATTTATAAGCACGGGCAAAACTGGAAAACCCCGGCTTTGACAGTTTTTTTCTAGCAATTACCGAAAATGAAACTTATCAGTGTCCTTTATAGTAAATCAACTGTGGTGGGAAAATTCGGATAAACGAGGGAATTTTATGAATGATAATCTCGCAAAATTGCAGGTGCTAGAGGCCGGAAAAATCATCCAGGAAGTGCTGATAACCAAACGGGATATGTTGATTGGCCGCGAAGTCGGCAATGATGTTGTAATCAATCATCCCCAGGTATCGCGCCAGCAGGCCCGGCTTAAATATAACGGGCGCAACTGGATACTCGAAAATTTGAGTCCGAATAACCCGGTTAAAGTGGCTCTGAGCAATGCCGGTCAGCCTCTTTACAATGGCGAACAGTTTATGCTGGGATCATTGACGGTAACGCTGGTGCTTGCCAATGCCCAGGGCCAACTGGCTGCTCCGCCCCCGTTGGAAGCTCGTCCTACCACTATGATTGCCCAGGCTAATCCGATGATGCCCTCCTCCACGATGATGCTGACCGATAAGGACCGGGACGGTATGGAAGACCACGGCTACGGCGCGATGGTGGCTGCCCCAGCCGACACAGTTCTGCGGGTTGAATACGCAGGCACTACCCGTGAGTATCACCTCACGGCTCCTCTTATCACTATAGGCTCGGTCCAGAATGCGGATATTATCATTCCCCTCAACAGTCCGGTTCCTTTTCACGCCATTCTCAACCGGATTCCGACCGGCGAGTACGTCATAACAGACCCGAATAACCAGTTTGGCCTGTTCTACAAAGGCCAGCGCGTGGGCGAAGTACGGCTGGTTGATGGCGACATGATCAGACTCAGTGACCCGATAGGTAACGTAGCGACCCTGACCTACACCGACATTCGCCATCCCGCCCCGGCCCTTTCCCAGGTCTTCCAGTTCCAACCCAATATGCAGCAGGTGACAATTGGCCGCGCTCCCAACAACAACTTTGTCTTGAATTACCCGCCTGTTTCGGCATTTCACGCCATCATCCGGCGCACCGCGCCTAATGGCGAGGCTATTCTACAAGACCTCGGCAGCACCAACGGCACTTTCGTGCGCGGTCAGCGGGTTAAACCGCAAAGCCCGGTTAAGATTAAACCGGGCGACATGATTCAAATTGCCGGTATCCAGCTTATCTACCAGGCCAATGTAATCGCCCAGCCTGATACCAACCAGCTAAGACTGGACGCTATCGGGGTGAGTAAGTCCGTAAACGACAACCAGTTGGTCTTGCTCAACGATGTTTCTTTGTCCATCCAGCCGAAAGAATTTGTGGCGATTGTGGGCGGCAGCGGAACCGGCAAATCCACTCTGATGGATGCCCTGAACGGCTTCCGGCCCGCCCCGGTAGGCCGGGTCTTTATCAACGGGGAAGATTATTACCAGAACTTTGAAGCCTTTCGCAGCAGTTTAGGCTATGTGCCGCAGGAGGACATCATTCATCGCGACCTGCCGGTAGAGCAAGCTCTTTACTATGTCGCCAGGTTGCGCCTACCCAAAGACACCTCACGCAAAGAAATCAAGCAAAGGGTCAACGAAGTGCTGGAAGATGTGGAAATGAGCCAACGCCGTAAGGTGGTCGTTTCCAGGCTATCTGGTGGACAACGCAAACGCATTTCAATTGCAGTGGAGCTTCTGGTAAAACCGAACCTGTTCTTCCTGGACGAACCGACTTCGGGCCTCGACCCCGGCCTGGATAAACGCATGATGTTTTTGTTGCGCCGCCTGGCCGACCAGGGCCGGACGATTGTCCTGATTACTCACGCCACTACAAACATTACCATCTGCGACAAAATCGTCTTTATGGGTCCGGGCGGACGGCTGTGCTTCTACGGGCCGCCCCAGCAAGCCCTTGATTTCTTCGAGGTCAAAGAGTTTGCCGATATTTACAGCAAGCTCGAACAGAACGGGCCGGAGTGGGAAGCCCGTTTTCGCAGTTCTATTTTCTTCCAACAGTACGTCTTGCAGCGGTTGAGCGAACTGCCCCCGGCCCAGGTTAACAGCCCAACCCGGCAGAAAGCCAGCGCCCCGCGCAGTTCCAACTGGCGGCAATTCTGGATTCTGACCCGCCGCTATGCCGAACTGGTCATCCGGGACCGGGTAAATCTGCTGGTCTTGCTGCTACAGGCTCCCATTATCGGGTTTATCCTGGCCCTGGTGGCGGGCGATAATATTTTCGCCAACGGCAAATCCCCGGCCAACGCCCAACAAGTCTTATTCATCATGGCGATTGCGGCGGTCTGGCTGGGAACCAGTAACGCCGCCCGTGAAGTCACTAAAGAAACCCCGGTTTACCTGCGCGAACGCCTGGTGAACCTGCGAGTTGCGCCTTACATTTTGTCTAAAGTAGCTGTGTTGAGTTTGTTGTGCCTGTTACAAAGCGTCATTCTGGCCGGAGCGGTCATGCTGCGGGCCGGTGCGCCGCCGACAGGAGCGCTAATGTCGCCGGTCCTGGAAATGATTATAGGAGTCTGGCTGACCACCCTCGGCGGCCTGGGCATGGGCCTGCTGATTTCGGCCCTGGCCTCAAACGTAGATAAAGCCGCCAGTATCGTACCAATTATACTGGTTCCGCAAATTATCCTGGCCGGGATTATCTTCCCGCTTTCGGGGCCGAGCCAGGTTTTGAGTTACATCACTATCTCCAAGTGGTCCATTGATAGCCTGGGAACTACCGCCGATGTAAACCGGCTTTTCTACCAGCAGGTGGGGGACGTTCCGCCCGGCACGACCGGCAACGGCGGCACTTTCGACCCTGGAAACTACGACCGCGACCCCAGCGCCCGCAAATATCCGCCGCTGGCAAATAGTATCCAATCCCAGGCAAGCCGGGGCCAGAATTTGCTGATTCGCTGGGGAGTGCTGATAGCCATAACGGTTCTTTTTA
>JAYSYV010001342.1:0-3268 GCA_043727245.1 Chloroflexota bacterium
AGTGATACCACACTCGACCAACCAGGCGGCGAATTGAGGGTAATCCGAGGGAGCCTGGCCGCAAATCCCAATTGGCTTACCGGCTTTGTGGGCCGCCTCAATCACTTCATAGATCATCCGGGTCACAGCCTGGTTGCGTTCGTCAAACAGGTGAGCTACCGTACCAGAGTCTCGGTCAATGCCCAGCACAAGCTGGGTAAGGTCGTTTGAACCGATAGAGTACCCATCAAACACCTTCAGAAATTCGCTGGCTAAGACTATGTTGGCCGGAATTTCGCACATCGCATATACTTCCAATCCGTTTTTGCCCTGGTGCAAGCCGTTAGCAGCCATTGTAGCTATCACTTTGCGGCCTTCCTCCACGGTGCGGCAGAAAGGAATCATTACCTTGACGTTGTTCAGCCCCATGTTTTCGCGTACCAGTAAAATGGCCGCGCATTCAAGGGCAAAGCCTTCGGCATAGCGAGGATCGTAATAACGAGAAGCGCCCCGGAAACCAAGCATCGGGTTTTCTTCTTTAGGCTCGAATTCCACCCCGCCCACTAGCTGGGCGTACTCGTTAGTCTTAAAGTCGCTGGTGCGCACTATGACCGGTTTGGGATAGAAGGCAGCGGCGATTTGCCCGATACCTTCGCTCAACCGACGTACGAAGTATTCTTTTGGATCTTCCTGACCAATCCGGGCTTTGATCTCTTTAAGGGCCTGCTTATCCTTGAGAATCGGGTAGCGGACCAAGGCCATCGGATGGATGCCAATGTGGTTATTGATAATAAACTCCACTCGGGCCAGGCCCACCCCCGAATTTGGAATAAAGGAGTTTGAGAAAGCTTTGTCCGGGTCGCCCACATTTAGCATGACCCTGGTCCGGGTTTGGGGCAGGACCGAATCATCTACCTTTTGGACGGTGAAAGGTAACAGACCCTCATACACATGCCCTTCCGCTCCTTCACAACACACCACTGTTACTTCGTCTCCATCGTGCAAAATAGAAGTAGCCTGGCCGGTGCCAACAATGCAGGGCAAACCCATCTCACGGGAAACTATCGCGGCGTGGGCCGTCCGGCCACCCCGTTCGGTAATAATGGCGGCGATTTTCTTCATAGCCGGTTCCCAATCAGGGTCGGTCATTTCGGCTACCAAAATCTCACCGGCCTGGACCGCTTCCAATCCGGCCGCTTCTTTGACCACCCGAACCCGTCCGACACCAATTTTTTCGCCAACCGCCTGGCCGCTTACCAGGGAAGGGCCGGGTGTGCTAACAAGTTTGTAAACCTCGGCAAACGCCTGCCTGGATTTACTGGAATGGACCGTTTCGGGCCGGGCCTGGACAATAAAGAATTCACCGGTAAGTCCGTCCTTGGCCCATTCAATATCCATCGGCTGTGGTCGCCCGGCCAGCCTGGAATAATGATCTTCAATCAGGCAGGCCTGCAAGGCCAGTTTAAGCACTTCTTCATCTGTAAGAGAAAAACTTGCCTGGTCTTTTACGGAGACAACCTCGCTCCGGGTAGGATGGGTTTCATCCCCATAGACTAACTGGACGCCTTTACTACCTAACCGGCGGCCAATTATAGGTTTGTGTCCGGTTTTCAAGGTTGGTTTGAAGATCACCCATTCATCCGGGGTGGTTATGCCTTGCACTACAAATTCGCCCAGACCATAGGAGCTGGAAACGATTACGGCGTCCCGGAACCCGGACTCGGTATCGAGGGTAAAGATTACACCTGAACAGGCTTTATCAGAACGGACCATCGGTTGTACGCCAACCGAAAGAAAAACCTGGAGCTGGTCGTAACCCAACCGAGCGCGATAACTGATTGCCCGGTCGGTAAAAAGAGAAGCGTAACATCTCACGACCGCCTCCAGCAAATGCTCCGGTCCCCGCACATTTAAGAAGGTTTCCGACGCGCCCGCAAAGGAAGCTTCTGGCAAATCTTCGGCTGTCGCGGAAGAACGTACTGCCATTTCAGGTTCACATCCCAATCGCTGGCAGAGGTTACCATATGCGTTAAGGATGACCTGTTTTAGCTCTTCCGGTAAGGGTGTTTTAAGGATAGCCGTCCTGGCTAGACTCCCTCGTTTTGCCAGTTCGCTATTATCTTCGAAATCCAAATTCTTGAATATCGAACGCAACCGGCTTTCGAGGTTATTTTGTTTTAGAAACAGGTGGTAGGACTCGGCTGTAATCGCAAAGCCATCCGGCACGGCAATGCCGAGAGGGCGTAAATTAGTAAACAACTGACCTAAAGAAGCATTCTTCCCACCAACTGTTGGAATGTCCTTCAGGGTAATCTGGCTAAAATCAACTGTAAGTGACTGGCTTATAGTAGTATTCATTAAATGCTCTCCTTTCCTTACTGGTTAATTAAGGATTTTTGTAGCAGTCCGGGCGGACAATCCTGGTTGAATTCAGCAGCCAAAATTTCTTTTGTTATTGGAGTAGAAATAACCAGAAGAACCGGTTTTTGACTATAATTTAAGACCCTGTACACCAAACTGCCCATTACCAGGTGATCTTTTTTATTCCGGGAATGGCCGGTAGTGGCTAACATTGAAGCTCCTATCTCCTGGCTGTATTCAAGAATTTTCTCGCTAGTTTCGCCGCCCCGGATAGCTATTACAACCTTACATCCCTGTTCTTCAAGTCTGGCTTTAATCTCCTTCAGGTAGTGATAAGCGGCGTCCCGACGATAAGCGTTTTCTCGCCAGATTTCCGGGCCATAGAACTCATCATCACTTAATTCCGTGCCGTCGTATTCAGAGTCCCATACCTCGAAATATACTCTTAGCAGGTAGATAGTACCCCCGACTTGAGTAGCCAGGGCAGCAGCCGGAAAAAGAATGCTTTCCGCTTCAGAAGTGCCGTCCAGGGTCACCAGTAATTTAAATGGCTCAGCCGAGGAAACCGGCCAGGAAGCTGCTAATTGTAATCTCTTTTGCAAAGTTAATTTTTTAGCTGCTTCCAGCTCGCCTTCTCCCGTTTTGAGCACAATTAAAGGAATATTGCCATGCTCAAGGGCTTTTGGAACCTGGTTCACTTGTAGCAGGTGAAATAAATTATAGCGGTTGGGAGTTGGCATAACTATTATATTAGCCCCTAAACCTGGAGTTAAATTAGTCGTAGTACCTTCCGAAGATAAGCCTATCTCCTGAGTCATAATTCGGTCTGGCGATAAGAAATTAGGAGTAGCGGGATCAGCCAGGGCCTGTAGAACCTGTTCCAGGTACTTCCCGACTTTTTTGTAATCTTCTGCGGGCAATGCTAACC
>JAYSYV010001343.1:0-3265 GCA_043727245.1 Chloroflexota bacterium
CGCCAGTCCTACAGCCAGAGTGCCTGGCATCTCTATATGCTCCGGTTGAACCTGGATACCTTAAAGATTGACCGCAATACCTTCCTGGACCTTTTAAAAGCGGCCAATATTGGCTTTAGCGTGCATTATATCCCCCTGCATATGCATCCGTTCTACCGGGAACGCTTCGACTACCGACCGGATAGCTTTCCCCAGGCCGCCCTGAATTACCGCCGGGTATTCACGCTGCCGCTCTACCCGGCTATGAGCGACCAGGACGTGCAGGACGTGATTGAGGCCGTTCAAACCATTGTGGCCGATAACCGGTGCTGATGAATAAGTTGCCTTCGCTGCTCTACGGTCCGGCCAAACGCCTCTTTGACCTGACCCTGGCACTGGCCTTACTGGTGATTTTTTCTCCTCTGCTGGCGATTGTAGCCTGGCTGATTAAACACGAAGATGGCGGGCCAATTCTCTACAGCGGGTCGCGCATCGGCCAACACGGCCAACCTTTCAAAATTCTCAAGTTTCGGACGATGGTGTTAAATGCCGACCGCTTAGGCCCGGCCATCACGACCGGTGACGACCGGCGTATCACCCGGATTGGCCGCTTCCTGCGGGCCTCCAAACTAGACGAACTGCCCCAATTGATCAATGTCCTCAAAGGAGAAATGAGCCTGGTTGGACCGCGCCCCGAAGCGCCCGCCTATGTGGCTCTGTATACCCTCGAACAGCGCCGAGTCTTGACAGTTAAACCGGGCATCACCGGCCTGGCTGCTATCGAATACCGCCACGAAGCTCGCCTGTTGCAAGCCGCTACCCTGGCCGATGTCTACGAACGCGAAATAATGCCCGCCAAGTTAAAATTGGACCTCGAATATATCCGCCACCGCTCTTTCATGTATGACTTACAACTGCTGGCTAGGACCGGTCTGGCTATATTTTCCAGAGAATAAACCCAACTGTCTTGCCATGTATCAGGTCTAACAAGTTCAAAAACAACAAACACTTTGTCATTCTGACATCCGCAGTACCAACCACGCAGGTTAAGAACAAAGGGCCTGACATTGGGTAGCTGGTTCTCTTTCTTTACAGCCGGAGGCATGGCAAGAGTTGCTTAACAAATTACTCAGACGGCGGGTTTAAGCGGGGGGAACAGGATTAATTGGGCCATAAGGTGTAAAATAGGCACTGAGATAAGGTAAAGAATAATAAATTTGGGTAAAAGTAGTGACTTAAAGGAGGGACTTGCGGAGTGGCAAGGGTTAAAAAAGCGCCCGGAATGCATGACCCGGTGATTGTATCGGCGGCCCGCACCCCTATCGGCCGCTATGGCGGTTCTTTGAAAAATACCCGGCCCGACGACCTGGGAGCGATAGCCCTGACCGAAGCGGCGCGGCGGGCCAACCTGGACCTTAATGAAATAGAAGATGTCTATATGGGCTGCGCCAACCAGGCCGGCGAAGATAACCGGAATGTCGCCCGTATGTCCCTGCTGCTGGCCGGATATCCCGTTTCAGTGCCGGGTGTGACAGTCAATAGGCTGTGCGGCAGCGGCTTACAGGCGGTCAATAACGCCGCTCAGGCTATCTGGTCGAACCAGGGCGAGGTCTTTGTGGCCGGTGGAGTCGAAAGTATGACCCGCGCCCCGTTCGTAATGGGCAAGGCGCAGAGCGCTTTTGACCGGGGACCGTTCAAGATGGAAGATACGACTTTGGGTTGGCGTTTTGTCAATAGCAAACTCTCGGCCCTTTATCACCCGTATAGCATGGGTGAAACCGCCGAGAACGTGGCCGAGAAGTGGCAAATCAGCCGGGAAGCCCAGGATCGTTTCGCCGCCGAGTGCCAGCGCCGGGCCGCCGCCGCCCAGGCCGAGGGCCGTTTCAAAGCCGAAATCGTGCCCGTCGAAGTTCCGGGCGAACGCAAGGGCCAGATGGTCCTTTTTGAGGTGGACGAACATCCCCGCCCCGACACTACTTTTGAAAAACTGTCGGCCCTCAAACCAGCCTTCAAGGTTGGGGGCAGCGTGACCGCCGGGAACGCCGCCGGAATAAATGACGGCGCGGCTGCCCTGGTAGTGATGAGCTACAAACGGGCGCAAGAACTGAGCCTTAGGCCGTTGGCCCGGATTATCTCGACCGGTGTGGCTGGCGTAGACCCGGCTTATATGGGAGTCGGCCCGGTTCCAGCCAGCCGAAAAGCCCTGGA
Organism: Chloroflexota bacterium; assembly: GCA_043727245.1. Taxonomy (GTDB): domain Bacteria; phylum Chloroflexota; class Chloroflexia; order Chloroheliales; family Chloroheliaceae; genus 54-19. Next base: position 2,188 of record JAYSYV010001343.1, read on the forward strand.
CCGGGCCGGAATTTCGGTCAAAGACCTGGCTCTAATTGAACTTAACGAAGCTTTTGCCAGCCAGAGTTTGGCCTGTATCCGAGATTTGGAACTCGACCCTGAAAAGGTCAATGTGAGCGGTGGAGCGATTGCCCTGGGTCATCCCCTGGGCGCTTCCGGGGCCAGACTGCTAACCACTCTGATTTACGAGTTGCAGCGGCGCGGCGGCGGCTACGGCCTGGCGACCATGTGTATCGGCGTGGGCCAGGGTATAGCCACAGTCGTAGAGAGCCTGGACTAGTGGCCGTTAAACTGGTAAAACTTGAGTCGTTCAAATATCCGGCTACTGTCCGCTATTTTCAACCGGTGGCAGTTGTGTCGGATACTTCCCTATACCTGTTACTGTTTCAACCAGCGGGAGGGCCTACCTGGCACGGGGCGAATAATCATGTTTTCCGGGGAAGCATGAACAATTTGGCGGTACTTTATCCTGACCGGGATTATAATGTGGTCCTTTTCTGGAACGCCGATTGGACTTTTAGCTCATACTACGTCAATATGGCTCTGCCGATGCAGTGGGATGGCGAACTTTGCCGCTATGTTGACCTGGACCTGGACGTTCTATATGTCACCAAAAACAGCCGCCGCCTGCCAGGGAATTATGAAAAGCCGGGCGTGTATGTTCTCGACCGGGACGAATACGAGGAACGCAAAGTCCTTTATAATTACCCGCCGGAGATAATGGAACGCTCCGAAGCCGCTTTGCTGGAAGTACTGCGGCAGGTAGAAAGCAGGGCTTTCCCTTTTGACGATTCGCTGCTGGATTGGCGGCCTGGCCCTGAAATGTTGAGTCTGAGCGGGTTGCCCGACACTGCCGCTAGTTGGCATTTATAATTCTAATATTAAGAAAGTTGGATTTTGAAAAAGACCATATATTACTACCGGCACGGCGAAACCTATTATTCAAGTAAGAACATGCTCTATGGGGATAAAGAATACGAAGCCCTTTTAACCGAAACTGGTCGCCGTCAGGTCGCCCTACTTGGCGAAGAACTGGCCCGCCGACCGGCTTTTGATTTGCACCTGGTGTCACCTCTGC
>JAYSYV010001344.1:0-3265 GCA_043727245.1 Chloroflexota bacterium
TCTGCTGGCCGGGTCGGTTAAAGGCTAAAAGCTCTTAGTCTTACGACCAGATTTTGCGCTAAATAAAAGAATCCTTGATAATAGTCCCGGCCTGGCAAAGATAACTTCATTCAATGCTGGGCTGGGATTATGTTTATTATAAATTTTATCGGCTACCAGAGGAGGAAAACTACTATGACCGGACCGGGTGGTCTAAACTCCAAACCAGGCATAAGCTCGGATGACCCACACCGACCCATCTACCATTTCTTACCTGAAGCAAACTGGCTAAATGACCCCAACGGCTTGATTCAGTGGCAGGGTCAGTATCATGTTTTTTACCAATATAACCCCAACGGCCCCTTTCACGGCACTGTCCACTGGGGCCACGCCATCAGCTCGGATTTAGTTAACTGGCGGCATCTGCCGGTAGCCCTGACCCCGACTCCCAATAGCCCCGACCAGGATGGCTGCTTTTCGGGCTGCGCGGTTGATAATAATGGGGTGGCTACGTTCATTTACACGGGAGTCCGGGGCCAGGACCAGTTACCCTGTGTGGCTACCAGCACCGATGATTTACTAATCACCTGGCAAAAATACGCTAGAAACCCTGTTATAGCGGCCACCCCTCCTGAACTTGACCTGGTGGCCTACCGGGACCATTCGGTCTGGAAGGAAGATGATACGTGGTATCAGCTTATCGGGGCCGGTATCAAGGAAGTCGGCGGTACGGCTCTGCTCTATCGTTCGCCCGACCTGCTAAACTGGGAATATTTGCAACCAATCCTGGTAGGGGACCGCACGGCTACTCAACCGCTGGCAACTGGAGACATGTGGGAATGTCCGAGCATGTTTGTCATTCAAGGCAAACATGCCCTGGTAGTATCGGTCTGGACTGACGATAAGTTAATCTATAGCGCTTATTTCGTGGGAGATTTCAAGAACTGGCGCTTCCAGCCTCAGAACCAGGCGATACTGGATAATGGTGGCAGCTTTTATGCGCCTCAGACCATGTTGGACGACCAGGGACGGCGTTTGATGTGGGGCTGGTTACAGGAACAACGCAGCGAAGCCACCAGGAGGGCATCGGGCTGGTCGGGCATGTTGTCGCTGCCGCGCCAGTTAACGGTTTTACCGGAAGGGCGGTTGGCCCAGGCTCCCGTACCTGAACTGCAAAAGCTGCGCGGCGGCCATCAACAATACCGTCAGCTTACCGTTCAAGCCGAAGTTGCGCTGGTCTTGCCCGAAGTCCGGGGAGATTGTCTTGAAATTATGCTTGAATTTGAGCCAGGACTAGCTGCCACAACCGGCCTGCTGGTCCGGTGTGCGGCAGATAGTAGCGAACAAACTTTAATTGCCTACGACTGGCAGGCGGGAGAACTTGTTATTGACCGCTCTCAATCCAGCCTTGACCGGGAAGTAGCCCAGGACCGGCGAAGGGCAGTCTGTTCGCCGGATGCCCAGGGCCGGATAAAGTTGCACATCTTTCTGGACCGCTCGGTAATCGAAGTTTTCGCCAATGCGGAAATAGCGATGGCAAGCCGGGTCTATCCGACCCGTCCCGATAGCCTGGGAATCGGTCTGGTCGCTTATGGCGGCCCGGCCCTGATTAAAGAATTGGATGTCTGGACTATGCAAGCAGCCGGAAGTTAAACGGGTTTTCAAAACGAGCTATTACAACTATTACAATGGAAACCATTTCGCACACGATTCAATATTTCGAGCAATCCGGCCATTGGCTGCTGACTACTGAGCATACGGCCTATCTATTTGGTCGGGCGACGGATGGCCGGGTGCAGCATCTTTACTGGGGCAAACGCTTACCCTTCCCAGAGGATTATAGCGCTCTGGGACTGACTACCCAGGCGGCTCCCAGCGGCGATTATGATGACATAGCCGTCCAGCTTCAAAATAAAGGGGTTCTACCGGTAGAGGGATACCCGGCCTGGGGCGATTTTCTCTATCAATGAACCCTGCCTTAAAGTAACTTTCGCCGACGGTGTGCGTGACCTGCATCTGGTCTATGCTCGTCAGGCTCAAAAAATTGGGGCGGACGGGTTGCCTTTACTGGTAGTTAGCCTTAAAGATACTCACTATCCGTTAGAGGTAGACCTGTATTACAAGGTTGTAGCCGAGTGTGACTTGATCGAACGCTGGTCCATAATTCGCAATACCGGGACAGCGCCGGTTGACCTGGAAACGGCTCTATCGGCGGGCTGGCATTTACCCTCCCGGACTCAGGGTAATTACCGCCTGACCCACCTGACCGGGCGCTGGTTTGCTGACAGCCGGGTGCGCCGGACCCTTCTGCCAGACGGCAAAACTACCCTGGAAAGCCGCCGGAACCTGACCAGCGCCGAAGCTAACCCTTTTTTCGCGCTTGATTGGTGGGATGCGGAAAGCGGCGGGTCAGATGAGGAAAGCGGTCAGGTCTGGTTTGGGGCGCTCGGTTGGAGCGGCAACTGGAAGATTACGCTCGAACGGGACGCTGAACCGGACCGGGTTTATGTGGCTGGCGGCATGAACGATTTCGAGTTTCGGTGGCGGCTGGGGCCGGGAGAAGAACTGGCAACCCCACCGTTTACGGCTGGCTTTACTTCGGGAGGTTTCGGGCAGGCCAGCCGGAATTTACACCGTTACCAGTTAGATTATCTTTTGCCGCGCTCCCACGCCAAACGCTTGCGGCAGGTTATTTACAATAGTTGGGAGGCTTATTTCTTTGATTTCAATGAAGCAAAACAGCTTGAATTAGCCGAACGAGCCGCCCGGCTGGGCGTAGAGCTTTTTGTGGTGGATGATGGCTGGTTCGGACAACGCCCTTCTGACCGCAGCGGCCTGGGTGATTGGTTTGTCAGTCCCGAAAAATTCCCGCAGGGGTTAGGGCCGCTTATCCGGCGTGTTAACGAACTGGGTATGGATTTTGGTATCTGGGTCGAGCCGGAGTCGGTCAACCAGGATAGCGAACTTTACCGCGCCCATCCCAACTGGATTTACCAGTTTCCGGGCCGACCCCATAACGAAGTCCGGCGGGCCAGAATACTTAACCTGGCCCGGCCCAAAGTAGCGGCCTATATCTACGGCTGTCTGGATAAACTTCTCTCGGAAAACAACATTTCGTATATAAAGTGGGACTTTAACCGGCCTATCACCGAACCGGGCTGGCTGGATGCGCCCCCGGAACAGCAGCGCGAAATCTATATCCGGCATATTACGGCCCTTTACGACCTGGTGGACCGCTTGCGGGCAAAACACCCGGCGGTAGTCTGGGAAGCTTGTTCCAGCGGTG
>JAYSYV010001345.1:0-3263 GCA_043727245.1 Chloroflexota bacterium
GATAAAATCCCCGTAAAATGGGTTCTCAGCACCGGCAGCAATAAAGCCAATGAATATGTTTCGGCCAACAGTATTGATTTTGGCTCGACCGCCGGGGCAGCCGCCTTGCTGGCCCGCACCAATAATGTACCCCTAAAGACAGTTTATATCTACTCCAAACCGGAATGGACAGCGCTGTTAGTGCCGGGTACTTCTACCATTACGAAGGTTGAACAACTTAAAGGCAAGAAAATTGCGGTAACACGCGGGACCGACCCCTTCTTCTTCCTGTTGCGTATCCTGAAAGATGCCGGATTGACCCAACAGGATGTCGAGATTGTAAATTTACAGCACCCTGATGGTCGCACCGCTTTGCAGCGCGGTAATGTAGATGCCTGGGTTGGGCTTGACCCGCACATGGCAGCGGCGGAACTTGAAGATGGGGCCAAGATTATCTACCGCAATATTGATTACAATACTTACGGTACACTCAATGCCCGTGAGGATTTCCTCAAACAATATCCTGACTATACCAGGAAAGTTATAGCCCAGTACGAAAAGGCTCGCCTCTGGATTTTAGACCACAAGGATGACGCGGCCCAGATTTTGGCAGATGAAGCCAAACTTTCGCTGGCGGTTGCCAAGAAGGAACTGGTCGAGCGGACAGTATTGGATAAAAACATAGGTATACCGGGTGATGCTTTACAAACCGCTTTGAAGCCGGTCGTGCCGGTGTTGACCGCAGAAAAGCTTGTGCCGGACGATGCTAACCCGACCAAAGCCCTCGGACAACTGGTCGATGCTTCGTTTGCCAGCCAGGTTATAAAGTAGCAAAAGGAGTGAGAGCCTGAGAATGTTACAAAATAGGCCGGTGTTGGACCGAGAGTCGACTCCTACCGCTCCTTCCTTGAATCCTTTCCCAGAAACCATCGTCAGGCGGCGGTGGTTTCTGGGCCGGTTGAGTCCTTTAGTGGGGCTGGTTTTGCCAGCCCTGCTTTTGATTTTATGGTGGTATGTCACCGAGGTGGGGCATCTTTTGCCGGCCAACCAGTTACCGACACCGGGCCGAGTCTGGAATACCGGCCTGCAATTATTTAACAGCGGCGAATTGTACCGCCATCTTTCGACCAGTCTGGGCCGGGTATTGACCGGGTTTGCCATTGGTGCTGTTATTGCCCTGGTACTGGGTACACTGGTCGGCCTTTTGCGACCGGTCGAAAAGCTGCTCGACCCGTTTCTACAGGCTTTGCGTAACGTGCCTTCGCTGGCCTGGGTACCTTTTTTACTGCTCTGGATGGGTATAGATGAGCCTCCCAAAATCACCCTGATTGCCATTGGAGCGTTCTTCCCGGTGTACCTCAACCTGGTCAGCGGTATCCGCCAGACTGACCGAAAACTGGTCGAAGTCGGCTATATTTTCGGCCTCAACAAGTTCGCGCTGATTTATAGGATAATCTTGCCTGCGGCCCTGCCTTATTTGTTGGCCGGGTTGCGAATTGGCCTGGGCCAAAGCTGGTTGTTCCTGGTTGCCGCCGAACTGATTGCTTCCACCAGGGGGTTGGGCTTCATGCTTATTGATGGTGAAAATAGCAGCCGCCCGGATATTATGCTGGTGGCAATTATCACCCTGGCGGTGTTGGGCAAGCTTTGTGATTGGCTGCTTCAATTGGCTGAAAAGTGGTTGCTGCGCTGGACCGATACTTTTAAGGGGAAATAAAAATGAGCAGCCTGCTGACAATTGAAGGTGTAAGCAAGAGTTTTTCCGGCTCGGAGATTCTGAGAGATGTTAATCTGGCCGTCGAACCAAGCGAGATTATCAGCCTGTTAGGGCCGAGCGGTTGTGGCAAATCTACTTTGCTGCGGTTGGTCGCCGGCCTGGACCCGGCTCACCAGGGCCAGATCAGGGTAAACGATTTGCCGATAACCGCTCCAGGCCGTCAGGTTGGCCTGATGTTTCAGGAGCCGCGCCTTTTCCCCTGGCTGAATGTCAGGGACAATGTGGCTTTTGGTCTGGCCCCTGCTCGTAGAGCTGCTAAAGATAAGGTTGTAGCTGAGCTATTGGAGGAAGTGGGTTTGAGCGAAGCCTCGCGCTTGCTGCCGCGCCAGTTGTCCGGCGGTATGGCTCAGAGGGTGGCGCTGGCCCGCGCCCTGGCCGGAGAGCCGGACGTTTTGCTGCTGGATGAGCCGTTTTCGGCCCTGGATGCTTTTACCCGGATGCGGTTGCAAGAATTGGTCCTGAAAATCTGGGAAGATTACCGGCCAACTATGTTACTGGTGACGCACGATATTGAGGAAGCTCTTTACCTGAGCGACCGGGTGGTAGTATTGGGTGAAAAGCCCGCCGGAGTGCGCGAGATTATTGAAGTGAAGCTGCCACGCCCGCGCAACCGGAACGATGCTCAATTGCTCAAATTGCGCGGTCAGTTGATGGCTGAATTAAGTTAAGTTATTTTCTCAGGGCTTGCTATAGGTCTGGCAATAACGGCCAGACATTCTTGTAGTTGGGTAACATGGTTCCTGAGATGATCGGTTACAAACTCACGGATGTGCCATTCCAGCGGTTTCTCACCATATTTTGAATGGATGCCGGTCTTACTCAGATCGGTATCGGTTAATCCGGCCAACACTTCCTGTAAACGGGCATAGCTGCCGGGTAAGGCGGTCTGGGCTTCTTCCAACTCGTCCCGGCTGTGTTCGGCAATGGCCCGCAACCGTTTTTCATCGCTCATTACCCGGCCAAACTTCTGGCTCGGCGCTTTAACCAGACCCTCTATTTCGTTGGCCCAATAGGGCATAATCTCGGTGATATGGGCCAGACTTTGCATCAGGCTCCATTCATTTTCGTTTGGCATCTGGTAAAGTTGTGCGGGTTCGAGCCTGACCAGTCTTTCAGCCACCAGTTGGGTCACCCGGTTGTAAGAATCCTCAACGCTGCGGCGAATTTCATCTACCTTTGGATTTTCGCTAGTCATGCTTACTCCCTTCTTTACATTATTAGCAGAATTAAGCGGTTACAACGGTATTGCGGAGCAAACCCAGCCCTTCGATTTCCAGTTCCATTATGTCGCCCGGTTGCAGGTAGCGTTCGCGCTTATCGCCAAATTCCAGCAGACAGCCCGTTCCAACTGTCCCGCTGCCTAAAATGTCTCCAGGAACCAGCCAGGCGTTCAACGAGGCCCGCTCGATCATCTGGGGAAAGCTGAAGTAAATATCTTTGAAGTTGCCACTGGAAATTTCCTGGCCGTTGAGGTGGGCCGTCATCGTCAGGTCGTAGCGTTCAGTTG
>JAYSYV010001346.1:0-3258 GCA_043727245.1 Chloroflexota bacterium
CCGAAAAGCTGGATTTAATTGATGCCCCGGTCAGTGGCGGTCAGAAACGCGCCCTGGACGGCACTTTGACCATTATGGCCGGAGGCGCGGACGCGACTATGGAAAAATGCCGCCCGGTGCTGGAACCGATGGGTTCTAATCTGCATCACGTGGGTAAAAATGTGGGGGACGGGCAGGCCGTAAAAATTGTAAACCAGTTGCTGGTGTGCGTCCATACGGCAGCGGCGGCGGAAGCCCTGACCCTGGGTATACAAGCCGGGCTGGATAAAAACATGCTTTACAACATTATTTCCGGGGCGGCTGGTAACAGTTGGATTTTTAGCGACCGGGGCGCTCGGATGGTCGCGGAAGATTTTACCCCGCCTAAAAGCGGCCTCAATATTCTGATTAAAGATATTGGTTATGTAATGGAAAGCGCCAGCGCCCTGAATCAGCCCATGCCCCTGGGCGGTATGACCCAGCAATTATTGAAAATGGCCGCCGCCCAGGGCTGGGGCCACCTCGATGACTCGATTATGATTAAGCTCATGGAATTGCTTGGCGGCATAGCTCAACCCGAAAGTTTCGGCTCCGGTAAATAGGGCCGTTCCGCAGTCCTAGCGGCTGTGTTTGAGCCGCCGCCCTTCCTGGCTGGAGGCAATAATCTGGCGGTATTTCTCGTCTTCAAGACTCTCTACCATAATGCCAGTGCCGCGTACCACACAGGTTAGCGGGTCATCGGCTACCTGCACCGGCATCCGTGTTTCCATGTGCAGCCGCTTTTCAAGGCCCAACAGCAACGCCCCTCCGCCAGCCAGAGTAATACCGCGCTCCATAATATCGGCTATAAGTTCAGGGGGCGTTTCTTCAATCGCCAGCTTTACGGTTTCAACAATCGAGTTAACCGGACCGCTGATAGCTTCCCGCAATTCCACGCTGCTCAATTCGATGGCCTTCGGTAAGCCGGTCAGGACATCCCGACCGCGCAGGGTATAGCGCAACTCTTGTTCAAGCGGAAAGACTGACCCACAGGCAATCTTGGCCGACTCAGCCATTCGTTCGCCGATTAGCAGATTGTGTTCGCGCCGGACATACTGGATAATAGCCGCATCAATTTCATCACCAGCCGTACGAATGGAATGGTTTATGACAATGCCGCCCAGCGAGATTACCGCTACTTCGGTCGTACCGCCCCCAATATCCACAATCATCGATCCAATCGGCTCATTTACCGGCAAACCGGCTCCGATAGCGGCGGCCATTGGCTCCTCCACCACATAAGCTTCTCTGGCCCCGGCTTTGAGGCTGGCTTCCCTGGTAGCTCGCTTTTCTACTTCGGTGACACCACTTGGAATACCAATAACGATGCGCGGATGAGGTCCGATTAGCGTCTGGCTATGCACCTTGCGAATAAATTCTTGCAGCATTTTTTGAGTAATATCAAAATCCGATATTACGCCATCCTGTAAAGGCCGGATGGCTATAATATTGGCCGGTGTTTTACCAGCCATAGCTTTTGCATCAGCCCCGACCGCTTTAACTTCCTTGGTTCGACGGTCTATTGCCACATAGCTGGGTTCACTAATTACAATGCCCTTGCCACGAACATGAACCAGAGTATTGGCTGTACCCAGGTCAATTCCCAAATCCCGGCTGAATAAACCGAAAAGCAAGTTTGGCAAATTCCACATTAAAGTTATCTCCTACAAATAGATCGGTTAACCCAGGCTAAAACAATAAACTTTCCTGTTAGTAAGGTAGGCCATAACCTCTTTTCAAGTTAAAGAATTGGGCGAACTGAAAGGTGACGGAACCGGCTAATTCCGGGAACGCTTGAAGTTAAGATAGGTAGTAAGCCGGTCCAGGTCAGCCATAGAAAACCCGGCTGCTCCGGCCAGTGCGCCCAGTTCTGCCGGATTGCCCCGGTCGAAAGCCGTGCCAAATTCAGCCAGGGCCAGGCTCTCGCGCTTGTTCAGATTTATATCAACCGGCGATTCGCGGTAAAGGCGGTCAACCAGGGACCGGCAAGTTTCTAGCCCGACCGGGACGCGATAATGCTTTTCCAAAATTATTTTTAGCTTCTTTCTATATGATTTCTTATAAAGTTATCCAACCGCCGGGACCAGACGCACTCGATTGCGCCCTTATCCTTCCTTTGTAACGTTCGTTCACAAAAAGCCGGTCGCTGATACTTTATTCGATCCCTTCAGTATACCAGACTAACCGGCTCTCACGCTTATATTCTAATCTTTACTTATAATTATCTTTAGACAATTCTGACGCTATTTGACTTGATACCCTGGCTAGGGTCGCCCAAGGCAGGAGCATCCACTTCCAACTCGGTTCCCGGCGCTACCCCTCTTAACATTACCACCTCTTTATCGTCAATCATAAAGATAACCCGCTGGTTGACCGGACTGCCATTCTGCGTAACGCCATTTTGCATCAATAAGCGGTCGAATATACCAATGGGCGGTATAACCTTATCAAACTTACCTTTGAAAATCAATTTCTATTACTCCTTTTGATTGCCAGCAAACATAGGTCTAACCTCGAACGTAGGTTCCCACCTTTTCACTGGGTTTTAGTTGGCACACCGTGAAGTTTCACAGTGTCCTTTGTGGTATGGAATTGTTGGAATTCCTGACTGAAAACGGCTATTTCCTCGTCCGAGAAGTCTTCCAAATCGACTAAACTATCCCTGGCCCCACTCACAGCCCGAATGAGTTCATCCAACTTGAGATGCATAGCCCTGGCATCCCGGTTTTGAGTATTTTGAATTAAAAACACCATCAGAAAGGTAATAATGGTTGTACCGGTGTTTATTACTAGCTGCCAGGTATCGGAAAAACCGAACAGTGGGCCGGTTATAATCCACACTATAATAATTGCTACCGCTAAAATAAAGGCTATGGGCGAACCAACCGTTATTGAAGTTCGATGAGAAAATTTACGAAACAAATCTTTCAAAGTGCTGCCTACATCTTTCTAACTCAGAGCTGAAGAAGCTTCCTGGGAAATATTACCGGGGCCAGTTTCGTTTGGAAAAGTGGTCTGTAATGTGAACCCGCCCAAAACCCATCCACACTTACTCCTAGCATAGAGCAGATAAATAGAATGGTCAGTTCGCTACCACACATACAATAAAAACCGGCTTGCCGCTTGCTGCCAGTATCGGGCCATTTCCAGGAAAAGAATATCTGCTATACATTACCACAATAAACCCCTTGACAACTAATTTTTCAGTGGTATAACTAGAATGAACTTCATTCATTTATT
>JAYSYV010001347.1:0-3256 GCA_043727245.1 Chloroflexota bacterium
GTATACATACTGGTTGAAAGCGCTCCCAGCCAGTGGGTGAAATTGATAATTTCGGCCCCGGCAATGCCAGGAAACAGATACTTGGCTCCGCCTGAAAAACCCGCTACCTCATGGGGAAAGACCGGACCGCAGATTAGCAGCAAATCGTAATCCAGAATCATCCGGTTGAGCGTCACCGGCACATCGTCAACCAGCATTCCATCGGTTAATTGGGCCGCTTCTTTATTTGAGATAGTGCCAATCGTCAGCAGCGTTTCAGGTAAATCCCAGCGATGATTGAAAATTTTGACATTCGGAAAGTCGGAGGCAAGTTCGGTTGAAGATACCCCGACCAGCCGTTCGATAGCCTCGTCACTCATGGGTTGGTGTGTGCCAAGTGCAATCAGGTAATCAAGTTGAGCCGTGCGCTTCCCGATTTGTTCATACAACAGGCGAAAGAGTAGTGGGGTTGGAGCGGTTCGAGTACCGTCAGGGATAATGACAAGCACCCGCTTTCCATCCAACGGTTGCGACCCTAACGCCTGGGCCAGCAAACTTTGCACAATTTCATTAGTCAAAACTTCGTCTGGCGAACCAAGTCCCACAATCATGTTAAATGCCTCCAAAATGTATCGGCTCGACCCCCGGTTCCGCCGGTTACAATCGCCACCTGAGGATCCAGGTAGAATAACTCGCTCAGTATCGTATCGCCATAATTTTCAGTCCTCGAACTTATTGCGGTTGCGACACCGCGAATGGGCGTAAATGGCGCAGGAAATGTTCCTTCAGATTATCGGCATAAGCTTCGGGATTATCGCGCAGCAGAGCCATAAACCGGTCGTAGAACAACCAGCCTCCCTGCTCTGTCTTCGTTGTCAGCACCGATCCAAAGGTGACGTGGAAGATTTCGCGGGCATCGAACTGATTGAGGAGTTCCGGCAAAGCGGCATCAGCCACATCTTCAGATAAAGGAGCCTTCTCTAACTGGGCCGAAACGTGATAGCTGGCTTTATCCGTTTCATAGCGCGACCTGGCGAACTGGTAAATCTCGCGGAAAAGGGCCGTATCAAGGGCGGCGATAGTGTGGAGCGCTTCCAGGTAACTCGTCCCGGCGGTCTTGAGATGGACCAGGCCGCGAGTATGTTTTACCGCGAGTGGATAGACACTGAATTTGTCGGAGCCGGAGTGAAGGCTGAGTTTGTAGGGTCCATAGTGCCGGGCGATAGCCGCGTGGACCGCAATATCTTCGTCAAGCGCCTCTAAATTGCCAATGTAATCCACACCCTTCTCAAAGCGGCCCACATAACGTGGGGCCAGGCTGACAAACTGTACGCCAAGCCGGTGCAGCTCGGAAACAATGTAGATATGCTCGGCATGAGTTGTCACCTGCTCGGTTTCATCCACCGAAACTTCCAATTCGGTCGGAATGGTACTGACTTCCTGGAGGTGGCGGTACATCCGGGCAATATGCGCGACAGCCCGGCCATATTTCACCGCCGCCCGCAAGGCCGATAGCTCATCAAACGTGATTACATGGCCCTCGATAGTTTGGGACATGGTAGCATAGCGGCCAAGCGCTGCCGCCGAAGTGTCGTTAAGGTCGGTCCAGGGTAAGGCCTCGAAGGCCGCCCGCAAGGCCGGGGCATCCGCCGTTTCGGCGCTATCATCCACATGGGCGCTAGGGTCAATTGTGAAAAAGGTGTACCCGGCGGCGACACAAACGTCAATATCAGCCGGGGTCTTGAGGTGGTCCGCGTCCGCGCCAAAGCCTTCGCGCCAGCCTTCGCCAAAGATTCCCCATAGAGCCTCGTCCATAACCTGCTGGGCGGTCCGACCGGTGCGCTGCATTTCGCGAATGGATTGCTGAGGGTAAATCGGGGCAATATTACCACCGGCGGCCCGGACTGCCCGCACATGGCCTGGTGTCGCCAGGCCAAGCCGGTCGCCCAGTCCGGCTGATGTTTGAAGACCGAGCGGCTGCGGAACCAGCCAGGCTAGGCGTTCCCGCAAAGCGGCTGCATTGTGGGCATTACAGGGTCCAACCAATAACACCTGGCCCTCGTGGTCGGACGACTCGCCCTGGAAGCTCGCCAAAAGCGAGGCATCCGCCGCCCGAACTACCAGGTGAGGTACGCCTTTTACACGTGATAGTCCATATTCGACACCGTTGTCCGTCACAAGAGATTTCGGCTCAATGTGCAACCGCTCAAGTGTCGCCAGACCGCCTTTAACATTAGATGGGTTCATACCTTCTCCTTTAATTGGTCAATCGTGCTGCTACTACAACCAGATGACTTCTCACCTGAATCTTCAGCAGTTAGAGTTATTCTTTCACGCCGCCAGGCAGTACCTCTTTAATAATTGTCAATCAGATTCAGATTTAGAAAATCTTTTGGGGCGAACGGTTGAGCCACGTTCAATTAAACGATGCCGAATTTGAATTTTTTGACAGCGCATTAATTTATGTTCGATCAGGTCATCCAGGATGCGCCCGGCCAGATAACCCTGGTCGTGCCATAACTCATCAATAACCGTAATCTGGGGACTGGCACTTAACGAAATCGAGCTGCTATTCAGGCTCATAACCGACACATCCCCCGGCACTACTAATCCGATTGCCTGCAACGCCGCCTGCGCCCTGCCGGCGATATGGTCGTTTGCGGCGACCAGGCAGGTTGGATTAAAATTGGAACTCAGATTGTCTTGACCGACTACGACGGAAAGGCTCTCCGGGATTTTAAGCCTGGTATCTATATTGAAGAATTTCATTTTACCATCTATCAATAAAGTACCCAGCGAGTTAGCGTTGTAGCCGTCCAATTCAGGTGTGATTTTCAAGCTTCGGACCAAAGCAACCTCAACCTCGACCGGGTTGGCGGCCAGTTCGTTAAGAAGGCCTTCCACGCGTCCGAATTCGGTTTCATTATAATAGCTCCCCAGAGTCAGGGCGAAATGCCGGTGTCCCAGGGCTATCAGGTAGCGAGCCGCGTCCCGCCCGGCTTCGCTATGATTGATCGAAACATAGCTCATATCGGGGTTTGAATTTACCCGGTTGATAACCAGGCAGGGCTTGCCACTAAGCAAAGCCTGGCGTGTAAAAGGATGGTCCGAGTTGATGCCAATCATCAAAATCGCCTTTGGGCGGGTAGCATGCTCCAGAAACTGAAGTTGCAAGCTGCTTTCGACCTCCGATGAACTCATTGCGAACGAGAACCCCAGGTTGCCTTCTTTATTAGCGTAGTCGCGCAACCCGGCCATGTAAGTAGAGAAAACTTCA
>JAYSYV010001348.1:0-3255 GCA_043727245.1 Chloroflexota bacterium
AGGGCCAGCGAAGGCAAATCCCAAACGTGATAGGTCAGCGGCATCAGCACCAGGCGAATAAGCAGGGCCATCCCCACAATAATAAAAGTTGGAGTAATCCATCTGGTGGTTAATTTTTGCGAGGCCAGGGCAACCGCAGAGGTCTGGGCCAGAGTGGAGGGAGTCTTTCTAAGCATTAAGGGCAAAGAGTCTTTCTAAATTCAACTCAGCTTTGTGGTTTCAGGGGGCAAGTGTAGCGAAACCGCCCTGCAATGTCAAATAAATGCAGGGGGTTAGACCAGGCACACCCGGCTAGTTCTTGACCGCTAACAGGCGCAACATTCACCCGAAAGCTGCTTACTGGGATGGCTTCTAAACTTAATATTGAGGCTACTGACCACTCGTTACTCTTATTATTGCTAATAATTCCGTAAAGCTATACAATCCAGGGGATAAGGACTTTCGACCGGTTTGTTGAAAATTGCTCATGAAAAGGACACCACTTAATGAATAGTAGCCTGGAACTATCCGTAGTTATCCCGGCCCTTCGCGAAGGCCCCAACCTTGCCCTGTTGTTACCCCAGTTAAAAAAGATTTTACAATCGCTAACCGATAGTTTTGAAATTATGGTTGTGACCGCCGGGACGGACCAGGAAACCCTTGATGCCGCTAAAAGTTCGCAGGCTATAGTTATTGAGCAGTCCGAAAGAGGTTACGGCGGAGCCTTAAAAGCCGGGTTTGGGCTGGCCCAGGGCAAATACATAATTACTATGGATGCCGATTTATCGCATCCGCCGGTGTTTATCAAAGACCTGTGGCAGCAGCGCGAATTAGCCGAGGTAGTGATTGCCTCGCGCTATGTGCCGGGGGGCAAAGCCGCAATGCCTTTTGGCCGTTTTGTGTTGAGCCGCATTTTGAACAGCTTCTTCGCCTGGGGCATGGGTTTGCCGGTCAAAGACCTGTCGAGCGGCTTCCGACTTTACCAGACAGGCATCCTGAAAAATCTCGAACTAACCGCCCTGGATTTTAATGTTTTGATCGAAATCCTGGTCCGGTTATACAGCAAAGGCAACCGTATTAAGGAAGTACCTTTTAATTATGCTCCCCGGATTTTTGGTAGCTCCAACGCCCGCATCTTTGCCTTTGGCGTAGAATACATCAAGACCTTCATCAGTTTACGGGTGCTACGCCGCAAAATACGGGCCGGAAATTCGGCTCCCCAGGATTGAACAACCCCGACCAGTTTAAGCAAATTTAGGAAAGTAAGTGACAGGTCGTGAAATAGCGACAGTCACGGGCATTTGCTACAAAAATCACCAGATGCTATAATATAAATAGCAAATTAAATACATAACTGACTCCTCTTTATTAACCCTAAAAGGGGCCGGGAAAATAAATAACTCTTCATGGTAGAAGGGGAACAGCAACAATGGCGGTTAGAGCAGTTCCAGCCGGACGATGGTTACAATCAACAGCTAAACCACTCCGGGGAGCAACAATCTATTATAGCTGGGGCAACCAGGTCTTTGAGACTACTAAACTAAGTCTGGCCGAATTCGATGAAGAACACCGGCAAGCCCTATTAACAGCCCGGTTTAACTCAAAACGGGAACTGGTTTTTGGTGTACCTGGCTGGAGAAGCGCCTGGGTCGGAGCCGGTGAAGAAAAAGCCGTCTTTCTGGTAATTGATGCCCAAAACCGGGCCTTTGCCGTGGAAATCCTGGCAAAAGCCAGTTACCTCGAAGGTCGCCTTACCGAAGGCCACTATTTTGGCGATATAATTATTCCCGGCCTGGTAAATGTTCGCTGGGATAAAGAATCTCTCTTTGGGCATATTTTCAGCGGCGAAGTAAAAGCCCGTGAGTTCATTTATGGCGATACCCTGGCCGGTCCCGGCTTGCGGTCCAAGCCAACCGTGCCGGCTAATATTTTCAAGCGGGCCATCGGCAAACTCTGCCAGTTTTGGGCGCATAACCTAGTGGCATTACGCTACGAAAAAGTGCGGAGGACTTACCGGGACGCTCACGAAGCGAATGTCGTGGTTGAATTACTCCCTCTTTCCAATCCTGAAGGCAAAAAACACTATTTCTTTCCAACCATCGCGCTGGAAGACGACGGGCGCTTGCATCTGCGCTATTTCCGCCTTACCCCAATTGATGTAAGGCTGCGTTAGAATTTCAGGTTTTAACCTCAATAAAGTTACTGATTGAAATAACCCCCTGGCATCCTAAGGTTGTGCCAGGGGGTTATGCTTTTGGAATAATAAATTCAAAGCTATCTCACCCATAAAGCTTTGAATTTTCGGCAGTTTATCCGGCTACTCAGTGTCAAACTTAATATAAGTGAATAAAAAATGATCGGTTAACCATGCACGGTTGGAACCCTTTGACCCCAAAACGGGGCCGGTTATCTTTGCGCCAGCTTCTTTTCCTGTATGGGCTGGCTTTCAGTTTGTGTAGCGTGTTTCTGCTGGCTGGACCAACCAGGGTAGCCAAAGCCGCCTCTGTTGTGACCAATTGTTCTACCTATGGTGTTGTTGGAACACCTGGCGACCTGGCTGATGCCATCAGTATGGGCGGGAATATTACATTTAATTGCTCCGGTACCATTGAGCTACCCCTTACCCCACATATAGACCTTCTCCAGGATACCTTTCTGGATGCTACCGGCCATTCCGTTACCATACATGCTAACTTTTTTGGGGTATTTTATATTAATGGTGGTGTAAATGCGTCCCTGACCGGACTAACTATTACCGGGGGTAATAGTATGGTCCCAGCAAAGGGTATAGGGATTTTTAACGCCGGTAATTTAACTATTACTAACTCCATTATCACTGGCAACAAAATAGAAGCTAACGGGGTTAACCGGGGAGCCGGTATCTTCAATAACAACACCGGAACTTTGACGTTGAGCAATACGATTGTCTCTAACAACCGCCTGGTTTCTGGTCCCGCTTCCCAAAGCCAGGGCGCTGGCATTTATAACGAAGGCACTCTACGGATTAACAACAACTCAAAAGTTACCGGGAATTTTGCCATTACCGGTGATACGGGCGGGACAACTTATGGCGGAGGTATCTTTAATATCGGTACTCTGGAATTAAACGACCCTACTGTTAGTAACAACTCGGTCCTGGCGGGTAAATCCAGCACCGGCGAGGGTGGCGGTATTTATACCACAGGCCCAAGCGTGAAATTAAACCGGTCAGTTGTTTCCGGCAATAATGTCCAGGCCGATGACGGCGGAATAAGCATCGGCGGTGGTATTTACCAG
>JAYSYV010001349.1:0-3246 GCA_043727245.1 Chloroflexota bacterium
CTGTCCTCGCTCGATAAATGGCCTTCGGTGGCGGCCAGGGCGTTCAGGCGGCGGGCCATTTCCTCGGTCTGGCGCACACTGAATTGCTTGGCGATAATATCGTGCAACAAGCGGTACTGGTCTTCGGTGCGATGGACCATCAGGAGGGCGCGGGCGTGGCCTTCGGTAATCTTGTTGGCGTAGACCGCATCCAGGATTTGCTGGGGCAAATCAAACAGGCGCAGGGAATTGGCAACCGCCGCCCGGCTTTTGCCCACTTTCTGGGCGACCGCTTCCTGAGTCAACTTAAATTCCTGCATCAATTGGCGGTAGGCCAGGGCTTCTTCCAACGGATTGAGGTCGGCCCGCTGAATATTCTCGACCAGGGCCAGTTCCAGCATCTGAATAGGCGTTGCTTCCTTTATCACGACCGGAATTTCAGTGACACCGGCCAGCTTGGAAGCCTGCCAGCGGCGCTCCCCGGCAATCAAGAGATAACGAGCTTTGCGTTCCTTTTTAAGTGGGCCGGTGTCATCTTCGGGCGAACCTTTGTAATCCGGGTCGTAGTCAGGATTTAAAGAAACTACCGGCGGCTGAATCAGGCCGTTCTCGCGGATAGACTGGGCCAGTTCGGCCAGCACGTCCGGGTCTATATGTTTGCGCGGCTGGTAGGGGTTGGCAACGATAGAAGTAATCGGCACCATCATCAAACCAGGTTTATGCCGGTCGCGATTCTCGGACTGTACGGCCCCATTAGAAGAGCTTGTGGCATCTTTATGCGGGGTTGGGACCGGCCCTTCTTTACGGGCTTCCGGGGTAGGCGAAACCGGAACGGGACCGCCCAGGCCCAATGCGCCGAGTCCCCGGCCCATACCTCTACCTTTGGATGGTGTTGTCATTGTGAATTTTCCCCGCTACATCCAGGCTTTCTGAGCCTGCTTCTCCCGGAAACTTCTAAGGTAACATCCCTGCAAAAAATCTACTCAGGCTATCGCCAGGGCGCGTTGCTCGACTTCTTTCGAGAGCGCCCGGTAGGCTTGCGCCCCACGCGAGGCCGGGTCATATTCAAAAATGGACTGACCATAGCTTGGCGCTTCACTCAATCGAACACTTCGCGGCACAACCGTGTTAAAAATCTGCTGTGGGAAATAATGCTTTACTTCTTCCACGACCTGCATTGCCAGGTTAGTCCGGCCATCATACATGGTCATTACGATACCAAAAATTTGCAGTTTTGGGTTAAGGCCGGCCACTATCAGGTCAATCGTATTTTTAAGCTGGGTCAGACCTTCCAGGGCCAGGTACTCGCATTGAATCGGGATGATTACACCATCGGCGGCGGAAAGAGCGTTAATAGTAAGCTGACCGAGAGTCGGTGGGCAATCAATCAAAATAAATTCGTAACGGTCCGCTATCTGGGTCAGGGCGTTTTTCAAACGAAAAGCCGGTCGCTCATCCGGTTGATTATGGCTGGCCGCCGATAGCTCTACTTCCGCCCCGGCCAGTTCTACGCGAGCCGGAACCAGGAAAAGATTAGGCCGCCCACTATCCAGCGTCACCTCGTTGATGGGCCGGTCGTCAACCAGGACATCATACAGGGAAAACTCCAGCTCATTTTTCTTAACACCGAGGCTACCGGAGGCATTACCCTGCGGGTCGGAATCGATTAATAAAACCTTCCGACCTTGCGCGGCCAGACCACATGCCAGACTTACAGCCGTGGTGGTCTTGCCTACGCCACCCTTCTGGTTAGCGATAGCGATAATCATGCTTTTCAAGTCTTGCTCGTTATACCTTTAAATAATTTTTGGCTTACCGGGGTTATTTTAACAGCTTTAGTAAAGTGGTGCAATGCACAGGCCAAAGCCTTTAAACCCGCCCAAAGATTTTATTATTAAGTCGGTAAGGCTATGGTCCTCAAGACCGAATTAGACCTGGCTGCCCTTCCTCAAACTACCGCACTCTATCACATATTATTCAATCGCTGAATTATGATCAACGCTTGTAGTATACTGAGTATTCAATCTTTGAATTGACGCTGCTCTTACCTGGGACCATGTTTACCAGATTTAAAGTAACCGGGAAACAAGTATCTCGAATACTCTGTAATGTATAATTTGCCAGACATTAGACCAAAAGAAATAAATTCATTAATGGGAATTGTGGCTGGCATCTCTCATGTAAACGCTCAGTTGAGAGAATAGCTATAATTAACTATAATCAGGCGTAAAGCTGCGATAATTACTCAGTAAGGTAAGATAATGATAGCGAGGTATTTTGGGTAATTCCAAAAGTGAGTTTGAACTTAAAGATCAGGCTGGGCCAGGTTTAACTTTGACATACAAGAAAGCAACATTCAGAGAAAGAACGCTACCTTTAATCCCGGTCCTGGGGCCAATCGTGGGTTATTTTC
This sequence comes from Chloroflexota bacterium, assembly GCA_043727245.1. GTDB lineage: Bacteria > Chloroflexota > Chloroflexia > Chloroheliales > Chloroheliaceae > 54-19. The sequence goes on from JAYSYV010001349.1 coordinate 2,393, forward strand.
TCTTATCAATTATCTTTACCTGGCCGCTGGTCTTGACTATGGGGAACCGGGGCATCAGCGCTCGCAGTGCCGACCTATGGCAAAACCTCTGGAATTTGTGGTGGGTCAAGCATGCCGTTTTTGAGTTGCACACCAATCCTTTTCAGACCAACCTATTATTCTATCCCGATACACCTTCGCTTTACCTGCACGCCCTCAATCCCCTGGGCGGTCTTATCAGCAGTCCCTTGCAGGCGCTGTTTGGCCTGGTAACGACCTTTAATTTGATGGTTCTGGCGGCCTTTACTTTTAGCGGCTACAGCGCCTTTTTGCTGGCCCGTCATCTCAAGATTTCTACCGGGAGCGCCCTGGTAGCCGGAGTTATCTACGCCTTTAGCCCGACCATTTCGACCGAACTGGACCTGGGCCAACTCGAACAATTGACCCAGGTCTGGCTTCCGCTCTATATTCTCTTTTTTCTGAAAGCCCTTAGTCCACCGGCGCAAACCTCACCTACCACCAAAAGCTGGCTGGGGTTGCCTTTCGATTTCTGGCGAGATAGCCTGTTGGCCGCTCTGATGCTGCTTTTTACAGCCCTGACAACCTGGTACTACGCCCTGGATTTGATGCTTTTCGCCGGGTTGGCCGGGTTGACCCTGGCTATCCGGGCTTTCAGAAATAAAGACTTTAACCGGCTAAAACGCTTGCTGATATTTGGCGTTATGTGCGGTGTGGCCCTGGCTCCCCTGACCTTGTTGACCGCTCGCGCCGCTGCCGGAATGCCTACCGCCGCCGCCCGCAGCAGCAGCGTACGCTTTAACTCGGCCTCATTACTCTATTTTTTCGTGCCGGGCGACTCGACTTTGTGGTTTACG
>JAYSYV010001350.1:0-9848 GCA_043727245.1 Chloroflexota bacterium
GTTAAAAAGGAAGCCATCAACTCCGAACTGGCAGCGGAGATTTTTGAAATCACGGAGCTATACGGGCGAACCTATCAGCCCGCCGAACCAGAGAGTGAAGATGAAAACGCTATGGTTGACCTGGCAGTTAAGAAATCAAAGTAGCCGGTCAACCGGCACAAAGGAATTTATTAAGAGACTGTTTCATAAGTAAAAAGTAACCCAGTATAAAAACAAGGAGGCAGTAGCAAGAAGGTACAATAAAGGGTAAACTCTCGGTATTATGAACAATAAAAGTGACAAACCAGCCTGTTTCAGGATAGAACCTGACAATTTTTGCCAGAGTAATACCAGAGGTCCCTGGCTAAAAGTAGAACGGGTGATGAAACTCTTTTGTTCATTTAGAAGCTTTTTGGCAGTAACTTTCCCACTTTGACCGCAAGTACTGCTTAAAAACGTTAATTTGTAATATAATAACAATACAGCTTCACTTACAGCCCGGCCTGATGTTCTAATCGGTATAAACTATATAACCAGTGGTGGCTGTATAAATAAGCATGCTTTGATTTTAAGGAAGGAGATACTGATGGCAGATACCAACGCAAAAGCGTTTTTACAAAAAGTGGCTGGCGACTCGGTTTTGCAAAAGCAACTTGGGGTAAGCACAGACGGTATGAATATCGGTCAATTTCTTTCAAATGCCCAAAGTGCCGGGTATAACTTCACCGAACAAGAACTTTTAGATGTAATCCAGGATCAAACCCTGGATGAGGCCGACCTTGATCAGATTACCGGTGGATCAAGTAGTAAATCAATCAGGCTTGTCGGCGGCAAAAACTTCAACAGTAACTGGACTCCTAAAATATCTAATTAGCTCGACATTACACATTTTAGGGTGACAGGGTTGTTATGCTGAATTCAAACTCGATTATTACTCAGACTTTTCAAACATAGTAGGGAAAACCGCTTGTGTAAAAAGTCTCTTGGAAAGATTCAATGAGTCTATTCTTTAAAATTGGTATTGAACCCGGAAGAACAAAGGACAAAAGCAATTCTAGAAAATTCCATAGAGCAATTCGTACACATTTTGTGTAAAGCCGAGCTAAAAGATTACACGAAAACTAAAGATTATTTAGCAGCGTAAACCTGGCGGTACATATAGTAGTTGGTATAGATAATCTCGACATAGCCGCGTGTTTCGGGGAAATCTATGTTATCTATCCAGCCGTCAAAATTCTTGCTAGAATCGGCGCTTTTGTTCCAGCGGTAGACGTTGCCCGCGCCACCGTTATAGGCCGCTAAAGCCTGATAAGCATTGCCATTAAAGTCTTTTAAGCGGCCCGCCAGGTAAAAGGCTCCAAATTCCAGGGCGGTATAGGGATGATAGAGGTCGTCTTTCTGGAAGTTGGGTTTATCCAGGCTTGTGGCAATGCCCTTGCCGGTATCGGGCATTACCTGGGTCAGGCCTATAGCTCCAACACTGCTGGTAGCGTCCGGGTCGAAGACCGACTCTTGCCGCATAAGCGAAACCATCAAAAGCGGGTCGAAACCCTGACGGCGCGACTGTTCCAGGATAATAGGCTGGTAGGGCAGTGGGTAAATTAATTTCTGTAGCAGCAGCGGCAACTGGCGCAGCCCACCCGCCGGGTTTTTCTGCTGGTAAAGCTCCAACAGGCGTTTGGCCGCTGAAACCGAATAGTAATACTCGCCCTGTTCGCTCAAAGTAAGGGCTACGAAATAAAGTTCCAGCGGGCTATCAGCATAGCGGTCCATCAATTCTTTAGCTTCCCGGCTGGCCCAATCGTTGAGGCCCACGATTTTAAGGTCGGCCAGGCGGCGCAAGCCAGGGTCAACGCGCAGGTGGTTGTGAGCAATCTCAAGCGGATTAGCCCCGTTAGTGGTCTGAGTAACAGTCGCGCCACTTCCCGGCGTTGAGGTAGCAGCGGGCGTAGCAGTCAATTTGGCCCAGGTAGCCAGCCAGCTTTCCATTGCCACCCGGTCCTTATCCATATCAGCCGCAAAAATATTCGGACTGTAGATTGCCGGGTGAGTGACCGGGTTGGAAGCCGGTGGCTGGTTGGGGTCGTAGGCATCTTTGAGGCGTTCGCTGGCTCTTATGGAGTAATAATCGGTCAAAGGTGACTCGGCGGCTTTTTGAAAAGCGGTCCGGGCGGCTGTAACATTATTCTTTAACTGGTAAGCCTTGCCCAGTTCGTAGAAAACCTGGCTGTGGCTGCTGCTGGCCGAGTACTTCTGGAGTAATTGGTCGGCGTAAGGTTGGACCACTTCTGGCCCTTTAACCTGGACCAGTCCAATCTGGCTGACCAGGGCGTTTTCGGCCAGTGGGTCAGCCGGGTAGCTCTGGATTAGCTGGCCGTAAAGTTTAAGGGCTTCATCGGAATCGCCGGCTTTGGAGGCCATGCGGGCCAGCCGGGATAAAACTTGCGGAGCGGTTTTGGCCTGGGGAAACCGGTTCAGAAGGTCGCGGTATTCGATGGTTGCCCGCGTGGTGTCGCCTTTATTTTCAAAGGAGTTAGCTAATAAGTACCATGCCCGCAAAAACCTTTCCTGACCGCTGCCCGAAAGGTTCGGCGGAGTGGCCGGTTGGGCCGTGTTCTCATCCGGTCGGCCTAAAAAGTGAGCCAGGGCCACCGCCGCCTGGTCCGGCACGCCAGCCTGAAAGAGATACAAGCCCCGGAAATAATCGGTCAGAATAGGCGACTTGTTGTTATAAAGCGTTTTAAGGACACCAAACCCGGACGTGGTATCAACCAGTTCATCCAGAATCTGCCGGTACAGTTCGGTAGCTTTCGCCGGTTGGCCGGACGCTTCCAGGGCTTTGGCCTGTTTATTCAAAAGCATGGCCCGGTAGTCGGCCACTTTAGCTATTTCAAGCACTTTACCATACCAGACTGCCGCATTGGTCGGGTCGTTGGCCTTTAGATAAGCGTCACCGACTTTTTCCATGGCGGTGACGCGCGTCAGGTTAGATACGTTGCTGGCGGCTACCGCCTTATAGGTGTCAAAAGACTGGTCCGATTTGAGGGTATTGGCGTAAATCTCGGCAATTTCGTTGGAGGCGTAGCCGTCCAGGGGCATCTTGCCGGGCTGGTCGGCCTGATATTTTTTGAAATAAGAGAGCGCGTCGTCCCACAGACCTAAATTCTTATTGACCAGGCCGAGATAGAAATAGCAATAACGGCGCAGCGGGTCGTTGGGGTAGGTTGTCAGTAACTTCTTAAAGTTGTCGGAAGCTTCGGCATAACGGCCCCGTTGGACGCTGCTGCGGGCCAGTCCAAAGAGCGCAGCCGAAGCTTGTGAGCTGCTGCCGTACTGGTCCAGAATCAGGCGGTACTGGGCGGCGGCATCCACCGGGCGGCCTTCCTGGTAATATTCGTCGGCCAGGCTGTGCAATCGGGCCGCTTCGTTTGTAACCGGAATAGCAGTGGGAGCTGGCCCGGCATCCGCTTTGAAGCCAAAACCGGTATTGTCGGGAGTCGGATAAACCTCATCGGCAGGTTTTTGCCCGGTGGGGGTCTTGGCGATAGCGCCTACCGTGGCCTGGACGCTGGTCCGAGTGGCTGCATCGGCCCCTAAAAAGAGGGAAACGCCCAGGGCCACCAAAGCCAGACTTGCCAATAAAGCTGTAATAGCAAGAAGCAGATTAAGACGTTTGCGGTGCTTAATTGGGGCAGGTGGCGGGGTGGAGCTACTACCGGGCTGAGTTGTTTGTATTTGTTGGGTGGATTCTTCTAACTTAAAAGGATTAGTCATAGGCCCTTGTTGGAAGGATGCCGGTTAATGCAGACCGCATTTACAAAGGTTTTGCGCTCCTTCATAAAGAGTACCAGCCAGCTTTAGGGGCATCCTTCCAGATTATTGTGCTTTTGGTTAACGCCTCTTGGGTATAGGAGCAGTAACAATCCGCTCGTAGTAATTGTCGGCCTGGTCGGCATCCAGCTCGAAAGTCGCTTTTTTGTAGAGATCAACACTACGGGCATCGACACGATCTTCATCATAACTAAACTTTTGTCGAGCGATTTGATAAATCATTTTAATCTTCACTCGCACCCCTTCATCGCGCACGTTTTTTATCCGTTCGTCCACTGCCGCATTACCCGGTGTAGGGGTCGCCGGAGAGACTTCCGCCGGGGCAGTCCGGCCATTTTCAAATTCGAGCGGTTCAGCCTCTACCGGCGGTTCGGGCTGCCTGCCCGGTCTTTTTTCAGAGGTTTCTCGGACCTGGCTTATATTCGGTACAGTCCGTTTCTCGAAAAGGGAACGTACTTCGCCTCCAGGTGTATTAACCGGCAGCGGCAGGACAGGGAAGTCTACTTCTTCCTCGTCCTCATCATCCTGGTCGGTGTCATCTTCCTCGGCTTCTTCGCTGTACTCCCGGTCGGCATCTTCAACGCTAGGGGCGGGGGCGGCGCGGCGAAGCCGGGTTGGAGTAGGCACTTCCACCATCGGCACTTCAATACCCGGCTCGTCATCGTCAGGAGTTGATAAGTAATGAGCGCCTTCGGGCAAGGCGATGGCCTGGTTTTCGGCAGGTGGGTCAAAATCCAGGGCGTACTCGGTTCCATAGCCCAGGGCGGCCAAAGCCCGGCTCAAAGCCTGGTTCTCGGCGGCAATCAAATAGTCCAGACTATCGCTGTCGAATTGACCGGTGGCTGGTTCCTGGTGGGATTTAGCGCCCCAGCCAGTCGCCGTGCCACCTTCCGGCAACTGCACTTCGGCTAGGAAAACCGCCACCTGGCCCTCGTGACTGGCTAACCGGGTAATAATTTTGGCCTGGGGATGATCGGCCCGCAACCAGGCCAGCCGCCATTTCAGAGGCAGATAAGGTTGGCCGTCCCGTTTCTCCAGGTATTGCTGATGAGAAAAAGCCGCGCCGCCTTCATTGTACGAGGCTTCTTTTTCCGGGCGCGACTCGCGCTTTCCGATTGCTTCCGTCATAACCTTCGCTCATCCTTCTGTTAAGAATCGTGCCAACTCTAACCAGGGCAACAAATTAACCAGTTTATCCATTATTATTGATGGGGGAGAGCCTGGTATCCCACTTTATACCATAACAAGAATATTTTAACACAAAAGAAGGTCTAATCGCCAGAAAGTTTTGATAGTGCATGATTCTGGCAGTCCAGGCTGACTTTGAGGTCAACTTGCCGCCTTCTGGCAGTTGTGCTATTCTCCGTATTTGTTAAACATGTAATTAATATCCTAAATTCAGCTGTTTTTGAAAGGAGTTTGCTCCGAGTGAAAGGACTGATCCTCAGCGGAGGTAAAGGTACTCGCCTGCGCCCGCTAACTTACACCAGTGCCAAGCAACTGGTTCCCGTAGCCAATAAGCCGGTGTTATTCTACGCGATTGAAACATTGGTCGAGGCGGGCATTCGCGACATCGGTATTATTGTAGGCGATACAAAAGATGAAATTAAAGCTGCGGTTGGTTCAGGCGAACGCTGGGACGTAAACATTACTTATATACCCCAGGAAGCCCCTCTTGGGTTGGCTCACGCCGTTAAAATTGCCCAGGACTTTTTGGGTGATGCGCGGTTTGTGATGTACCTGGGCGATAATATGATTGAGGAAAGCATTCGCCCGCTGGTTGAGGAGTTTGAGAATGGCAATAACCCTTATAATTGCCAGATTTTGCTCAAACAGGTTCCTAACCCGGAAAGCTACGGTGTGGCCGAACTCGACCCGGACAATCTCGATAAAGTGGTCCGGCTGGTCGAAAAACCTCGCGAACCCCTGAGCGACCTGGCCCTGGTCGGTATTTACATGTTCGACAAACATATCTTCGAGGCCGTTAATACTATCAAACCATCCTGGCGCAACGAACTTGAAATAACCGATGCTATTCAATATCTGGTAGATACCGGCTACAGCGTCCATCCGAAAATCGTCAAAGGCTGGTGGGTGGATACCGGCAAACAGGCCGATATGCTGGAAGTCAACCGGCTCATCCTGGACCGCATTGAGCGTCGTATCGAGGGCGTGGTAGACCGGGATAGTTCGGTCAACGGCAAGGTGGTAATTGCAAAAACCGCCGAGATTATCAATAGCGTGGTGCGCGGTCCGGCCATTATTGGCGAGCATTGCCGGGTGGTCAACAGCTATATTGGCCCTTTCACTTCGATTAATCACCACTGCACTATCAGCGATAGCGAAATCGAGCATTCGATAGTCCTGGAAAACAGCCAGGTACTGGATATTAGCGGTCGAATTGAGGACAGCTTGATTGGCCGGAACGTGGTAGTCGAAAAGTCACCGATTAAACCGAAGGCTTATAAACTTTTGTTGGGTGATAACAGTCGAGTTGGGATTCTTTGCTAAATAAGGAGTTTAGTAAGTGGAAAGACTTTTAGTTACCGGCGGCGCAGGTTTTATCGGGTCTAACTTCGTGCGGTATATGCTGGGAAAGTACCCGGACTACACTATAACGGTCCTGGATAAAATGACTTACGCCGGGAACATGGCTAACCTGGCCGATATTGAAAAAAAATACGGCCCAGTCGGGCGCTATCGCTTCGTTAAAGGTGATATTGCCGACCCGGTGGCGGTCAAGGAGGCTATGGCCGGTAGCAAATACGTCTTGAACTTTGCCGCCGAGAGTCATGTAGACCGCTCCATCGAAGAACCGGGCCAGTTCATCCTGACCGACGTTTATGGCACTTACATTCTGCTGGAAGAAGCCCGCCAGGTGGGAGTCGAACGCTTCTTGCAGGTTTCCACCGACGAAATCTACGGCCACATCCCCAGCGGTTCTTCAGTCGAAACCGACAAGACCGAGCCGCGCAGCCCTTACAGCGCCAGCAAAGCGGGAGGCGAACTAATTGCCCACGCCTACTTCATTACCTACGGCTTGCCGGTGATTATCACGCGGGGCAGCAACAATTACGGCCCTTACCAGTACCCCGAAAAGCTGATACCGCTTTTCATCACAAACGCTCTTGAGGACAAACCACTGCCGGTCTACGGGGACGGCCAGCAAATCCGAGACTGGATACACGTTTTGGACCATTGCAGCGGCATTGATACAGCCCTGCACAAAGGCCAACCGGGCGAAGCTTACAACGTGGGTGGAGGCAACGAACGGACTAACATGTTTATTACCGGCGCGGTGCTTGAGCTGCTCGGAAAGCCCGCCACTTTGATAACCTACGTCAAGGACCGGGCCGGACACGACCGCCGCTATTCGCTCGACACCGCCAAGTTGCGCGGCCTGGGTTGGGAACCGCAAAAGGATTTTGAAACGGGCCTACGCGAAACCATAGAATGGTATCTAAATAATAAAGAGTGGTGGCAGTCGCTCAAGTCGGGCGAGTTCAAAGAGTTCTACGACCGCCAGTACGTTAAACGCTAGGCCCAGCGTTTTTCTAAGTAAGAAGGCTCGGAAATTATTGCTTATGAATTTCCGGGCCTTGTAGATTCACTGCTTTATCCTTAATGAGGCTAGCTATTATTCTTTTGGCTGGCCGAAGATAAAGTCCCTTTTCTTTTTCGTTCTTAGCTTCCTCGACAGGAATACAGTTTGTTGTAAATGAGTTTAGAAATAGTCAGGGCCGCTATGCTTAATTGGACTCTAATCCGGTCATATTGCGTAGCCTGAGTCGAAGTGTTAAACTCATAACAGAGAGAGCCAGCTATGCTCTTTCCGATGTTAATTCTTCAGAACACTTTAACCATTCATACCTTTTTGAGAAAATCTACAACTATGGTCATGGCAAGCAATAAACCAACTTCACTGGCCGGAAAACCCGCGCCCCGGCCTGATACTACCGCTGCCAAGATAACCCGCTTTGCCGTGGGCAGTATTTTCGGCTTACTTTTTATCGGGCTGTGCTTTATAATGTTGAGCGCCGCGCTTAAAGGCCCGGATACCGTCGCAGTAACCGGCGTAACAGGACCGGTTGGCCTGGTAGATAAAGCCCCGGTCGAGCGCCTGAAAATTGGCGACAATGCACCCGATTTTCGGCTGACCCAACTCGGCGGCGAGCCGGTCCAACTCAGCAAGTTGCGCGGCAAGACCGTCCTGATGAACTTTTGGGCGACCTGGTGTGCGCCTTGCAAGGATGAAATGCCGATTCTCCAGCGGTTTTACCAGAAATACAAGAACCAGGATGTGGTATTCCTGGCCGTAAATGTGCGCGATAGCGCTGATGCAGCCAAGAGTTATTTTAAAACCAATAACCTGACCATGCCGGTACTGGTGGATGGGACCGGCGATGTGCCGGGCGGCTACCGGGTTACGGGCTATCCTGAAACTTACCTGATTGATAAGAATGGTAAAATAGGCCAGTTTCATATCGGTCCGATTATAACCGATGCCGATCTTGAAACTAAAATGCAGGAAGTGCTGCGCCAGACCACCAAAGTATAATTCCAGCGCGAGTGGCGAAAGTCTTACGAAGGTGAACTCTTACCTCTATGGTGACTACTCCCGCAAGCTTTCGCTAGGGGCATCTACCGGACTTTCACCGAGGCTGTGTAGTCCCACAGCAAGTATATTCAGAGAGGCATTGAGGTCACGGTCAAGTTGAATCAGACAACACGGACAACTGAATACCCTTTGGTTAAGGGGCATGGGCTGTCGATGACCACAACGGCTGCAAGTCTGGCTGGTATAGGCCGGATTTACTTTAATGAGCGTTCTGCCAGCCTCTTCCGCTTTACAGGACAACATACTAAAGAAACTCGACCAGGCCGCGTCACTGATACTTTTCGCAAGGCAGTGGTTATGCAGCATCCGGTTGACATTCAAATCTTCCACCGCAATAAGGCCGAATTGGTTAACCACCTTCCGGCTGTGCTGGTGGGAAAAGTTAGTTCTACGCCAGCCTATACGTTCATGGACTCTGGCTACAACCTTACGTTTAGCCTTGCGCTCCAACGTACCCTTTTCAGCCTTAGAAAGTTTCTTTTGGGCTTTGGCAAGAGCCTTTTCTTCTTCTCTAAAGAAATGGGGGTTTTCAATCTCCTGACCGTCCGAAAGGGTAGCAAAGGTTTTAAGGCCAACGTCAATACCAACCTGAGTGGGGATAGTCGGCAATACCTCTGGTTCAATCCCTTCACAGCTAAAGCAGACATAACACTTGCCGGTGTTAGACCGGGTGAGGGTGGCAGTCTTGGGCTTGCCCTTAATAGGCCGGTGGAGTTTAACTTTGACGTGACCAATCTTGCTAACAACCAGGATGTCACCTTGAAGTTTAATGCCGGAAGGGGCTTGAGGAAAAGTTATCGAGTCATAGCGCCCGTAACCCTTAAAGCGGGGATAACCAGGCTTTTCACCAGATTTAAGCCTACGGAAGAAAGCTTGCAGGGCAAGGTCAAGTCTAACGGCTACATTTTGCAAGACCTGGGAATGAACGTTATTCAGAGTAGGACGGACAAGTTTGAGGGCGGGGAGTTCAGCCTGTTGGGCGTACATACCTGGCGCTTTAGCAGTTTGCTCGTAGCTGGTCTTACGCTGGTTAAGCCAGTGGTTGTACAGCCAGCGGCAATCCTCAAGCTGCTGGTCAAGCAAAGTTTCTTGCCTTTTGGTAGGCCATATTCGGTATTTAAAGGTCTTTCTCATAAGAACATCATATCAAGATTTACGTTACATTGCAAGCTTTACTTAAACTCAGGTTGGTATAGCTTTGCCTTTCACAGAAAGGAGTGCCTTACACCTCTTGCGGGTGGGCTTTAGCCTATCCCCACAGATAAAGCCGGGGGCATTACGGCACTTTTGGTAAAATTATGTCTGAACAAGAAAAAAAGAAGTGTCTAATTTGTCCGTCCAGACGGACAATTCAGAATTAAAGCATCAAGCAGAGCCAAAGAAGGCAATGTTGGCAGCGGTAAAGGGATGTTTACCAGGC
>JAYSYV010001351.1:0-3242 GCA_043727245.1 Chloroflexota bacterium
GACTGGTTATGATTGCGCTGCTCGTCTACTTCGCGTTCATCCTCGGTATTGTGTTCGCCGTGAGCGTTTCCTTCTTTTTTTGCCATGATTATTGCTCCTTTGCCATATACATATCACTAAGATAAGGGCTGAGCCATTTATTAGCCCTACCCTAAGCTATTGCATAAGCCATACCAGAAAAGACCTTATCAATTGACAAGCCCGCTGCCAGGAACCATAATCAAAGCCTGGAATAGTTCAATTGGAGCAGCAATGGCGCGAGTAACCGGTATAAATTCAAAGCAAGAATCCAATCAAAGTGCTGGCAATAGTCAGGCCGGAGGTCTTTCGCCTGACCGGGCTAGATTCAGTTTGCTAAGACCACTCGGTGTGCCGCGCAACGAAGGCAATTCCCCGGTCTTGCCAGACGAAGCTGACCTGGGCCTTTCCTCGATTGTTCGCGCCCTGGATATAGATGGCCGTCATAACCGGACGGTAAGCGCGATTTTGGGTGAGCTAAATTCAGACCCGGCAGTAATTACCTACCGCCAGGATGTGTTGTACGAGCTGCTGCGTTTACCAGCCCTGGTGGAACAGTTCGGGCTGGCCCTGCCCCATCTAACCGAACTGGCAAACGTAGGTCGCACCAAACATTGGGACGAAAATCTGCCACTGCCCCAGGTGGCCGCTCGGCTGGCCGAACTGGAAATATACGTAAACTGCTTGGAAGGGCTGTGGTCGGCTCTGGAAAGTTACCGGGAAAGCGCCGGGACAAGCTCGGTGGGTTTGCAGGATTTAAGAGCGGGTCTGGTCCGGGCGCGGGAAGAAGCGGTTTACACCAACCTGACTGCCGAGTTGCCCCGGTTACGGGCCAGGTTGAACCAGGCCAGCAGCGTGACCCTCGGTATAAACCTGGATGCCCAGCTTCGGCCTGAATCGGCCACTATTCTATCGGTCAACCAGGACCGCTTTAACGGCAAAGGCACTTTGCTTCAACGTCTGCTAGGGGAGAAAGCCGCCGCCGAAGCGCAGCGTGGCAGCACAAACCTGTATCCGGCCAGCGAGAACCGGCCTCGCACTCCCGAACACGAGCTTTTCCGCGAACTTGAACGTATATTGGAAAAAGTGGCTTCCCCGGTAGCTGAAGCCCTGTCGCGCTATACCAAAGTTAGCAGCGCCTGGCTGGCCGCCCTCGAACCGGAAGTAGCTTTCTATCTGGGAGCAGTTCGGCTGGTCAGGGAACTAGGTCAGGCCGGGTTGGTCTTTTGCCGCCCGGTGATAGCGCCCGCCGCCGAAAGAGCCGGTGTACTTATAGGTTGCTACAGCCTGGACCTGGCTTTGCGCCTGAAAGGACTCAACCGGCAGGCCGAGGTAGTGCCGAATGAGGTCAAATTTTCTGCCACAAACCACATTTTTATTATCACCGGCCCGAATAGTGGCGGCAAGACCACCTATACCAGGGCGGTCGGTCAGGCCCAGGTGCTTTTTCAGGCCGGGTTGCCCGTCCCGGCGCTAACGGCCCGGTTCAGCCCGGTGGATGCTATCTATACCCATTTTGCCAGGGAAGAACGGGCCGAGGCTAACGGTGGCCGCCTGGCCCAGGAGTTAAATAGCCTCGGCCAGATATTCCGCAAGGCCAGCCGCCAGAGCCTTATCCTGCTCAACGAGCCGCTTACCGGAACCGACCATGTATCGGCCCGGTCTCTGGGTAAAGATTTGTTAGCCGGACTCAAGCTACTAGGGGCAAGGGCTATTTTTGTGACGCATCTCCACGAACTGCTGGACGACACGGCCCTGGACCCTGGCAATGGTATCGTCAGCCTGATAGCGGTGGCTGCGGTCCCGCCAGCTAACATTGGCGCTACGGGCACAGTTTTCCAGCCCAGTTACCGGGTTATTCCCGGCTTGCCTTGCGCCCTGGCGAACGCCGCCGAACTGGCCCGTCAGCACGGCTTGAGCTTTTCACAGATTACTCAGACCTTACGCGAGCGCGGCCTTATCACCTCTGAAGAATAAATTTAATTTTGAATCCCTGTAATTTAACCCTAAAGGGCTGCTTGAAGTATACGAGTCGGCCCAATTTTTATATTTCGCAAACGAATAAATTAGTAATAGTATAACGATAAAAGCAATACCTCGACAGGCATAGTAATGTGATGTATATTCTATCTATGGAGGTAATACATTGGTCGAAAATAAAATCTCCTCGGATTTACTAAGAGGACATGCGGATACGATTATCCTGAAGTTATTGCTAAGTGGTGATAAATATGGGTATGAAATATCAAAATTGATACATTCAAACTCTAATGGCGAGTATGAACTTAAGGAGGCTACTATGTATTCGAGCCTGAAAAGGCTGGAGAATGAAGGTGGTATAACTTCATATTGGGGTGATGAGACTCAGGGTGGAAGGAGAAAGTACTACAGGATAACCGAAAAGGGGAACGGGATTTATTTTGAAAACAAAAGAAATTGGGAGTATGCCAAGCTAATTCTAGATCAATTATTGTAAGAGGAAAGCCGGTAATGACAATGAATGCAAGAATAATCAAATATTTAGACGAGGTATTTTCACTCTATGAGGATTCTCAGGCTATCAAGGAATTTAGAGAAGAATTGCTAAATAATTTACAGGAAATGTTGATTGACTTTAAAAATCAGGGTTACGATGACGTAACTGCCTATAGTAGGACCATTAACTCCCTTGGAGATATTTCAGAGATAATAGAGACTATTTCTGCAAAGAAAAGAGAGCTACTGGAAATGGTTGAAAGGGATTTTTCTAACGTTGACCTTCAAGATTCCGATTTAAGAAGGGTAAAAGTACATTATGGCGAGTTTAACCACAGCACTTTTAAGGGAACAGCCTTTAGCGGTTCGGATTTAACGAACAGTTTCTTTAAACACAGTGCCTTGAATAATGTAAGATTTGATGGCGCTAATCTTACCGGGGCAAAAATATTTACGTCCGACCTGAGGGGCGCAAGTTTTAAAAGCTGTGTCCTGGACAATACGGATTTTAACGGCTCGGATTTGTCAGGTCTATCTTTTGATAATTCGACCTTGATTGGTACTGTCTTTAATGAAGCGATGTTAAAAGGGACATCTTTTAGAAATGCCGTTTTTAGAAATGTTTCTTTTAGAAGAGTGATCTATGTAAAAAAGGCTATTTTTGACGGCGCAACAATGGATAAGTTTACCTATGCTCTTTTGAAGGGCAACAACGCGAACCTGGCTAACGTAACAGTTATTTAAAAATC
>JAYSYV010001352.1:0-9842 GCA_043727245.1 Chloroflexota bacterium
GGCATCCCGGATTTTGCGTTTGGCCCGGACCAACCGCTGGCCCATAGTGGTGGGCGATAGCAGAAAAGCGCTGGCAATTTCTTCGGTGGTTAGACCGCCCAGGGTATGCAAAGTCAGGGCGACCTGGGCTTCCTGGTTCAAGGCCGGGTGACAGCAGGTGAAAATAAGTTTCAGGCGCTCGTCTGGGAAAGCGGCGGCTTCCTCGTAGATGAGCGCGTCCGGGCTATTTTCAAGTTCCTGCTCGACCTGGGCCAGGGTAGTCAAGAGGGCTTGCTTCTGGTTTAGAACGCTGTTCCGGCGCAACCGGTCCAGCGCTTTGCGGCGAGCGGTAGTAAAAAGCCAGGCAGCCGGTTTGACCGGAATCCCCTCAACCGGCCAGCGTTCGAGCGCCACCAGGAAAGCCTCTTGCAGGACATCTTCGGCCAGCTCAAATTTCCTAAGGCTGCCGATTAAAGATGCCAGCACCCTGGCGGCTTCTTCCCGAAAGATTTCTTCGATGACGAGCGTGACCGTGACACTACCGGCCTGTTGAGTTTTTTCCACAGGTTTGCCTGGTTTCAAACTAAAATAGTCTCAAGGTAAAATCATAAATTTTTGGGTTATGTCGCCCAAGTAGGGTGACACAACCCATCACCTCAAAAAAATTACATTAATTCCATAATCGGTCTGACTTCAATCGCGCCTATGGCTGCTCCCGGTATTTTAGCCGCAAGCTCGATAGCCTGGTCCAGGTTATCACACTTTAGCAGGTAGAACCCGCCCAACTGCTCCTTGGTTTCAGCGAAAGGTCCGTCAGTCGTCAGCACCTTGCCATCACGCACCCGGACGGTTGTAGCGGAACTGGTCGGCAGCAAAGCGTCACCTCCCAGCATAGCCCCCGTTTTCCCGACATACTCCTGAAAAGCATTATAGGCGTTGTACTCCTCCATCCTCTCGCCCTCAGTCATAGCAATACTAACGGCTTCGTTGGTATAAATTAAAGCGGCGTAACGCATAATCTTTATCTCCTTTTCTAATCAAGTCCAAAGTTCTAATCCACAGACGGTCTTTGTAGCCGTCATAATAATAACGAATCAGCCAACCCAGATTCGACCATTTGTTCCAACGGATTTTATAATGAATATTTTACCAAATTATTAACCGATATACTCTTTGAAGGCTTTTTCGAGGGTCGGAACTTTTTCCGGTTCAAGCGGCAGGGGTAGAAATAATTCTTTGGAGGATGGCGAAAGAAGATTGGGACGAAGTGGTTTCAGCCCACTAACCGGGCACAAATGGAGCAGATAGCCGCTACCTACCGGCTCACAGCCGTCAAAGGCGGACCACTCTCGCCGGATAACATAAAAACCCTGGCGAATAGATAACCCTTCCGGCCTTACCACGAAACGGCGTGGCATCACATAGGGCAGTACAGCCACTACCAGAGCCAGACCTAGCGCAACCGCTGCTGTTATTGGCAGGCTGACCACCAGCACCGCCCCTACCAGAGCCACCAATAACAGCAGCAAACTCAACCGGACCAGGCGGTGGGGGTCTTCTTTCAAATGCCAGCGTTCCCACTCCAACTCCGGGCTGTCCGGCACACTCATAGTAAATCAGCCGTATCCATAATAATCGTTACCGGCCCGTCATTTTGAATATCCACCAGCATTTCAGCCCCAAACCGGCCCGTTTCAACTTTCAAGTTTAACCCGCGCAACACCTCAACCAAATATTCCACCAGCGGAGCGGCTATAGCGGGCGGAGCTGAATCCAGAAAGCTGGGGCGGCGGCCCTTGCGAATGTCGGCATAAAGCGTGAATTGGGAAATTATCAGCAGTTCCGCTGGTGGGGTCAGGTCGAGCGCCGAAAGATTCATCTTGCCCTGGGTATCCTCAAAAACGCGCAGGTTGGCGATTTTCCCGGCCAGGTAATCGGCCTCTTTGGGAGTGTCGCCGTGGCCTATCCCGACCAGGATTACAAAGCCCTTACCGCATTGGCCGATAGTTTCGCCCTCAACCCGGACCCTGCCCTGCCTGACTCGCTGGATAATTACCCGCATTTAGCTGCCTACTCCTTTTAAGAATTTATGACTATATTGCCAATGTTGATGGTAAGCGAACGGGTATCGCTGCCGCCCGAAACGTCCGCCGGGCGCAACCCTGGGCCGTCAATCTTAAATTCCAGCCGGTTCTGGCCGGTTTGCAAGGCCAAGTTAAGCCGGATAGTCTGCGGCTCCGGCGTGACCGGAGCCCGGCTTATCACCTGCCCGTTGAGGCGAAACTCCACAGCATGAGTCTTTTGAAAGCTCCAGGCCAGGAAAGAGATTTCTAGTTGGCGGGGCGCTTCCACCCAGAAATCTAGTTGGGCCTGGTTGCCCTGAACCCAGCGGTAATAGTGGCTGTCGGCCCCTTTTTCAGCCTCGTACCACGAAGACAGTACCAGATTATAAAAAAAGCTAGCTTTGGGGCCGGGCGGCACTTCGTAGGCGGCCAAATCTGGACTATCATAGCTCGGCTTCTGGCCGGGCAAGAGCTGACTCACCATATCAAAGGCGCTGGCTAATTCCTTTCCCTGGATAATATCCTTACGAACTACAATATAACGTACTCCGAAATAGCGCAAAATCCCGGCATCGGGTTTCTGAGCCGGTAGAATATCCGGTTTAGGACTGCTACTGAAATCCCGGAACTCCAAAAAGACCGGCACACCGTAATAAGGTGGGAAAACCGGGTTGCGAGAGATATAGCCGTTGAGTGTGGGCTTATCGTGGGTCATCTGAGCTTCAAGATAATCCGAGCGGTACTGGTACTTGCCGAAGTTGAGCGGCACTTCCATTATCGAATAATCCCCGGTCTGTTGTTGGGCCAAAGCCTGATAGAATGGTGACACTTTGTATTCGACCAGGGGATAGGGCGCGGGCAATAATTCAAAACCCAACATCAGCAAGACCAGGCCAGTCAGCAGGTTTGCGGCCAGTCGCTTCCCCCAAAGAACTTTTTCCAGGCGGCTTAAACCCCAACTCGCTACCAGGGCCAGCCCCAGGATGGCGACAATTCCAAAGCGGGCCGGTACACGGGTGATGTTTAAAATCGGCAGCTCATAAATCAAGGCTCCCGGCAGGGTTGGCCCGTATTCCGCGCCATTTATGTGCAGGCGAGGGCCGAATGACAGTACTGCGAAGATAGCGGCGATACTCAGCCAGAACAGCGGTCCAGGCCGGAAAGCCTGGCCGGGTTCCTCACTAGTTACCACCACTGTGGCAACCGGCCTGAGCCGCAAAATAAAACGCTGCCACAGCCACCATCCAAACCCGGCCAAAATTAAAAGGTAAACCGTAAAACCTGGAAAGACCACCTTTTCAATCAGGGTCGCTGTAAAAGGCTTGATCGCTTTTTGGAAAAACTCGCCCCAGAGCGGGTGAAACGGGCTGGGATAAAAATAAGCTAACAAATCCGCCGAGTAAGTATTTTCCTGACGCAAAGGAACCGTATTCGGGTTGTTCAGGGCTTCGCGCAGCATCGGGATAGTCATAGGCAAGCTCAAAACCACAAACCCGACTCCGATAAAACCGGCCCGCCCGTAAATCCGGCTCAACCGGAAAAGGGCCGGTTTTTTCCGGACTTTCCCCAAGAGAAATAACCCGGTTAAATAGGCCAGGTAAAACAGGCTGAAAAAAGCCATGTAAAGGACGTATTGTAATTCCAGCAGAGTTAAACCCAGCAGAAAAAGCACCGGCGGCAAGGTTAGCCTGACGGTGTGGAGTGAGAAAAGGGCCGGATTACCAGTATTATGTAAAGCTCTCAGGAGAAACAGAATATAAAAAGGGATAAGTTCGTATGAAACGAGGTTGAGGTGGCCCAGCAGGTGATCGAAGCCGTAAGTGCTGAAGCCATAGGCCAGTCCGGCCAGCAAAGCCGCTCTTTCGGACTGCCACAGGTAGCGAGCCAGGCAAAAAGCCCCGTAAGCCGCCAGGCTAAAGCTCAACAGCACGATGAAATTGTACCCGGCAATGGCACCAGCCGCCGAGGTGCTAAAAGCCCCTACCAGCAGTTGGACCGGTAAACTAACCAGACCGTTGAGGGCGTTCAGGGCGTGGAGATACAGGCCGGTCCCCTGTGGGTAAAAAATAAGCGAGGTCTGGAAAGGACTCTGGAAATGGGTCAGGGCTTCTCTGACCCACCACAGGTTCCAGACCATCTGCCATGTATCGCCGGTCTGCTCACCGGGGGCGGATTGGGCGAAATGCAGCGCCAGCGGCCAGGTGAAAAGCAGGGCGATAAGCAGGTAAAAAGCCAGGACAGCCATGTCCCGGCGGGCAGTCTTGAACACCCGGCGGAACCCGGCCAACCAGTAAGCTAATTTATTCGGCTGGCGGGTTGACTCAGTAATCAAGGCTTTTGTTACTTCGCTCCCGCCACTTGTAGCGAATAAATATCGGCTTCAATCCGGCCATCGCTTAAATTCAAGCGCGGCCCGTTGGGCAGGTAGAGGCCGACCACCAGGCGGTACTTCCCGGTTGGTAAAGCTGGCGGCAAGACCAGAGGATATTCGTCCCGGACCAGTTCACCGGGTTTCCAGCTTGAAGTGGGCCGGGTTCCCGCGAAAGGCGGCAAATCCACCTGGGCCACAATTGTGCCGTCCGAATTTAGCAGGTGCAAGAAAGTCGTGAAATCCTGGCCGGGCGCTGTTAAAGTTTGCCAGTACAGGCCGACGTTAAGGGTCTGACCGGCTTTAGCCGTATCGGGAGCCTGATACCCGGCCAGCTTTATCCGACCGCTAAAGTCAAGCGCCAGCGGTCGGGCCTGTTGGGTCAGTTCGGCAGGGGTTAGCAATAGTGGCAGGCTCGTTTTTAGAACGATGATTCGCGCCCCTGGCCGGTCGGTTTCGTTTCTCTTAAAGTCCTGAACCAGACTAAATCCAGCCGGATATGGCCCTTCGGTCAGGGCTTTGTAGCTGGCCCGCACGCTGGTGTTGCCGCTTTCCAGGGCTTCTTTGTAATAGGCTTCCGACAGCACTATGTAATGGAATCCGCTGTTGGCATACCATTCCAGAGGATTATCTAAAACCCCTTTGCCCCCTTCCAGGCGGTAGCCGGTGCGAGGTAAGAGGTCGGTTGAAAAAGGTTCCAGCCACAATTTCGCCCCATGCGGCAAGTTACCCTCTATCCAGGTGGTAGCCCTGGCCCGGTTGGTTGGCTGGGCGTTATAGCTGTCATAATGCCAGATGGTCAGGGCTGGACTGGCGACCGCCACCAGCACTATTAGTCCCAGGGCCAGATTGGGAGCCTGACGGGGCAAGCGCATATTTTCCAGTTTCGGGCCGAATTTCACCCACAGCCAGCTTATCCCCGTCACCAGGGCCAGGGCCGCGAAAATCATTAAGAAAGTAATTACCGGCATCAGATTGCGGCTGAAATTGACCTTGTAGGAAGAAAGCTGTAAATAAGTCAGGAGCGGAAAAGACAGCAGAATCAGGTCGCGCCGGGTGTGCCGGACGAAGGCCAGCAAGACACCTGCCAGACCCAACCAGACTATCACTAAATTGTCGGCCAGCATAAAGCTAACGTATTGCAGCCAGTTGTCGTTGCTCTCGAAACCGGGGTGGCCGATATTCTGGTAGTGATTGATAATCGCAGCCAGGTCAGTAAAGAACTGGGGCAAGTGAAAGAAAACGAAAGGCGCTCCCACGAAGAACCCGACACCTGCCGCCACAAACGCCATTGGCAGCTTGAAACTGAGCCACTGGCGGGGCGGTCGGCCAAACAGGTGCGCCAGCACCAGCGGCAGCAAAATCAAGGCGTTATTATACTTGGTCGCGACCGCCAACCCGGCCAGAAACCCGGCCAGCAGGTAAAAACGGCGTTCCTCGCGGCCTTCCAGAATAGGCAAAATCCAGAAGAAAGGCAGCAAAACCATAAATCCGCTGGGTACATCGGTGGTCAACCAGTGCGAGTTGAGGGCATGGAGATAGAAAAAGGTCAGGAAAATAGCCGCCACCAGGCCGACCCGGTAGTTGTAAACGCGCTTACCCAGCAAAAAGACCAGCAAAACCGTCCCGGCTCCCATTAGAGCTACCAGACCCCGGCCCCACAGGTAGAAATCCGGTTTGTAATAGGGCGAAGCCAGGTTATTCGTTCCGTCAAAGCGGTCAGCCGCCACACCCTGCAAAAACCGCACGACAAACACGCCGGTTTCAAGATAGGTCGTAAAAGTGGGATAGGTAAAAGCCTGGCGGTCGTTGTCGGCCAGGCCGGGTTGGCGGTAGTCCAGGGGGTCAAAGTTGCCGGTCTGGACCATGTGTAAGGCCCGTTCGGCTACGTTCCACTCGTCCACGTGTTCGAGGTAGGGCAGCCCGAAATTGGTTCCCCACAGCCGTAGCATGAGCGCAACCGCCACAATTAAGCCGACCGGTATCCACTGCCGGGCCAGGCTCCCGGTCAGCTTTTCGACAACAACCCGGCGAACCGCCGCCCAGCGTGTATTTGGCAAAATGCGTCCGGCTAACAGCCCCGCCCCGGCTAAAATCAACAAGCCCAACGCAAGCTTGCGCCCGCCCGGTATTCGCTCGTAACCCGTCCATTCTTTACTTACGTACACAAAAGCCAGGCCCACCCCAACCAGGGCCAGCCCGACATTCAAAGCATGTTTTGTACGGTCGCCGGTCAGCCAGCCGCGACCGGTGAAAGACGTTACTTCCGGCTCAACTTCCGAGTTTTCATCAGGTTGAGCCGGAGGACGAGGACGAGTTTGCAAGCCGGAAATCTCCAGATACTACTTAAAGCCGGTAGCTAATTCAAGCTCGGATTATACCACAAGGCTTGCTGCTGGTTTGAACCGGCCTTAGTTTTCAAAAGTTGACCAGGAACGTCTTGATTTCAAAAGGTTTTAAGAAACCCTGAATAGTCTGTCCATCCCTGCCAATTTGAGCCGCCGCCTGTTCCTCCTCCAATAGATTTACCTCACTTGCTGAAGCAATTGGAAAAGAAAATTTCAGGCTGAACGGCCCGCGCCGGTTAGCGCACTCGTACAGGCGCACCACCAGACCGTCGCTGTCTTCGGCCCGCTTGACCGTTTCCACGACCACGTTCGAGGGTTCCACCTGGACCAGCGAGAAATCAGCTTCAGCTTTGGCCTGGGCTTTGTCTGCGCCGGTTTTAACGACCGCCAGCAAGGGATTATTTAACTCATAGGCGGCCCGGTGGACTCCGCCTTCAAACCAGCCCCCGGCATGCGGCAACAGACTATAGGTGAATTGATGCAGTCCCAGGTCGCCTAATGGGTCGGGCGAAATCGGACCGCGCAATAGAGTCAGGCGCAGCATCGAGTCGTGGACATCGTAGCCGTATTTGCAATCGTTCAAGAGGGCTACGCCATAATCTCCTTCCGAGAGGTCAATCCACTTGTGGGCGCAGGTTTCAAATTTGGCTTTATCCCAACTGGTATTGCGGTGGGTCGGGCGTTCCAGGTTGCCAAACTGAATTTCGGCAGTGGCGCGGCCATTCAAGACTTCTACCGGGAAAGCTACTTTCAAAAGGGTCTGCCGCTCTTTCCAATCAACCTCGGTCACGAAATCAATCCGGCGCGAGCCGGCGTACAGGTAAAGATGCTGGGTAATCCGGCTGCGGCCCTGGTAGAGCCATTCCAGTTTAAGCCCGGCCCGTAACGGCCCCTGCTCGGCCACTGTTACGGTCGGCGGCTGGTCCATGTTATAAATTTTCTGTTCGTAATAAGCGTCAATATTCCAGGCATCATACTCGACCGGCTTATCCTCGAAGAACTGAAAGACATTGCCCTTCTGGCCCCTGGGCAACACCTCCCGGCCTGCTCCGCCATACCCGGCTTTGTCCAACAAACGGCTGATTTGACCCTGGCTATCTAACTCAAGCCGGTAATAATTATTCTCTAAAAGAGTGGGCGAAACCGAAAGACCGTTGGTTGATTTTGCGCTGGTTTTCACCTGGGGTTCAAACCGGCGATAACCCAGCGAAGGTATATCTTCAACCTCTACCAGGGCTTGCCCATTTGCGAGGGACTGTTGAGGCAGACCCAATTTAGCGGCCTGGGCCTGTGAGATTTCGACTGGCTCGCTGCGCGACCACGAAACCGGGTTAAAGACCACCAGGGAGTCCGCCGGAGCGGCTATATTTCCGACCAGGGTTTGCTGGGCTTCCTCAATCAGGCGAGTGGTAATCCCCTCTACCTGGGCGTAATTTTCAACGGCATCCGAATAAACCTCGCCAATCGATGAACCCGGCAAAATATCGTGGAACTGGTGAGTCAGGACAATCTTCCAGGCTTCGCTTAAATCCGGCTGGGGATAAGCCTGGCCGGTCAGGTTCAGGGCGCTACTGGCTAAAAACTCAGCATTATGCAAGGCACGTTCGGCCAGCCGATTAGACCGCTTGACCCTGGCCTGGCTGGTATAAGTCCCCCGGTGAAATTCCAGGTAGAGTTCACCGACCCACTCCGGCAAGCCGGGGTTATTGCCGACCCGCTCGGCCAGGCGGTCCATAAAATCAGCTACCCGGCCCGTCGCGGCGGTCGGCAGTTCGGGACTGAGCGAATGAGACAGCAGCCCGGCGGCTTCGACCATGGGTCGAGTAGGGCCGCCGCCGCCATCGCCATAACCGTAGGCCAGCAGCAGTTCCCGGTTAAGCTCTTTGTGGCGATAATTTTTCCAGGAAAGGGCCAGCACTTCAGGCCGCATCTCGCCGTTATAAGTATAATAAGTCTGGGAGTGGTCGTCATTCTGGGCCGTGATGAAATAGGCCAGCACTCGGCTGCCGTCCAACCCTTGCCACCAGAAAGTATCTACAGGCAACCGGTTGGTTTCGTTCCAGCTAATTTTGGTCGTAATAAAATACTCGGCCCCGGCCCCTTTAATCAATTGAGGCAGGGCCGCGCTGTAACCAAATACGTCCGGCAGCCACAACACTTTGGAAGTCCGACCAAATTCCTCCCGGAAAAAACGCTGCCCAAACAAGAACTGCCGGACCAGGCTTTCGCCGCCGGTCAGATTGGTATCGGCCTCGACCCACATGGCCCCTTCCGGTTCCCACTGGCCGCTTGCGACCTTCTGCTTGATGCGCTCGTACAGGGCTGGTTGGTCTTCCTTGACATACTGGTAAAGCTGGGGCTGGCTCTGGGTAAAAATAAAATGCTCGTAGCGGTCCATGTGATAAAGAGCCGTACTGAAAGTATTGGCCGCTTTCAGCCGAGTGTGCTTCAAGCGCCACAGCCAGGCAACATCAATATGGGCGTGGCCGGTCGAAATGACATGCGGCTGCCAGGGACCGCTTTCACGCTCCAACCCTTTCAGACGCCGCTGCAAACTTTCCAGGGCCGCCTTGCAAGAAGTATAAAAAACCGCCGAATCGTCCGGCTGTCGAAAATCCAGGGCCAGACAGGCTTCGTCCAGGGCCATTAACAGGGCATGATAAGTGGGGGACGTTTCCGGCAAATTCTTCAGGGCATCAAGGCCCAGGCTCATCAATAAATGAAGCTGGTCGGCGGCCATGTCGGGCCGGGCCAGTTCCAATTTACCTACGACATGAAAATCTGTTGCGATACCGGTCCAGAGTTTAACCGCCACGGCCAGCCGGGCCTGAGTGGTATTTTCGGGCGGCAGCATAATTTCGCGGTGAAAACGGTCCAGGGCATGAAACGGCTCACCATCCAGGCAGAGCAACCCCTCTATAGTATTAATCATCCAGGTGTTCGGCATTTCCGAAAGGTTGAGATGCAGGGCTAAGGTCTGGCCGCGCCAATCGGCGGGAATTTCCAGGTCAAAACTGACCAGATAATTGCTGTCGCGTTTGCCCCAGCGTTCGCCCTCAGATAACCAGGCCACTTCGGGAGCCT
>JAYSYV010001353.1:0-3240 GCA_043727245.1 Chloroflexota bacterium
GGCCGTAATCGCCAGGGTCATGACTGATTTACCAGCCAGGGCATCATCTATAAATCCGCGCAATATCTGAGGATTTAGAAGTTGCAAACCGGTTATGCCGAATAACAAGGCCGTCAGCAATATTACCCGGCCCCATTGAGGCCGGAGATAATGAGCGAGAAGCCGGGTGTAGTCTTTAAAGGGGTATTTTCACCTGAGATTTCCCTCTGAATAGCCTTCTCAAGAGGCTTTAACTATCTCGCCGGGAGAATTAACCGGTTGAAACTGACCGTAAAACAGCGAATCTAATTGCTTACCTGTATCTACTATATAGGATTATAGCAAACAGACTATAAAGAGTCAATAAATTCTCTTTCCAAGACCTCATACCATTGGTCTATTGAAGGAAGCTATTTTAGCCGCCAGCCAAATGGACAGGCTTCTTGTGGTCATAAGGGCAAGGTTAATTAGTAGCTTCTCGCTTCAATTTAGTACTTAAAGGTTACCTTTTTGAGACTGCTTTTTAGCCTAGGCACATATTTTGCTTAAAATAAAAATGTAAAATACCTCTAGGGTTTGAGCAAAAAAGAATGTTGAGGGGTTTTACATTTTAGCTGAAGCTGGAGAAACGTTCAAAGAATAGGCCAGCTCAGTCTGTAATATCGAAAGGAGAAACCAGAATTGGTTACAGTAGCAGGATTATTTGAAACACGGTCGGACGCAGAAATAGCAGTTCAGCAGTTACAGTTTAACGGTATTGATCAGGGTAATATTGGTATTGCCATGCAAGACAAGGGTGAAATGAAGCAGGCGGCCGAGAATACCGGCGCTAACGCCGGGGCGGCTACCGCTGCTGGTGCTGTTACTGGCGGTTTGCTAGGTGGCGGTCTTGGCCTGTTGTTGAGCGCGATAGGCGCAGTCACCATCCCGGTAATCGGACCGATTGTCGCGGCTGGACCAATTGCCGCCGCCTTGACCGGAGCCGGTATTGGCGCGGCCACCGGCGGATTGATGGGCGCTTTGACTGAAGCCGGTATTCCCGAAGAAGATGCCAGAGTATACCAGAGCGGAGTGGAACGCGGTGGGGTACTGGTGACAGCGAATGTTAATGAGGATCAGGTTTCCCAGGCCCAGGCCATTTTACAGCAGCATGGTATGCTTGATAATTCAAGGGTTCGCAGCACTTTTGATAGCGACCCGAATTATCGCTTTGGAAGTGGCCCTAGCTTGCGCGGTGGGGTTCAACCCAACGCCGATGCAGTCGGTGAAGGCACAAACGCTGGTGGTACTGGCGGAACTGCTGTTGGCGGTGGTGCTGGCGCAGTCGCCGGTGGCGTGATTGGGGCCGTAGTTGGTGGCCCAATTGGCGCAGTTGCCGGAGCCGCTATTGGCGGCGCAGCGGGAGCAGGCGCAGGCCACGTTGCCCAGGACGAACATGGTAGCAATGCCGGACCCATTGCCGGTGGCGCAACCGGTGCCGTGGTTGGCGGTGCAATTGGTTCCGTTGCCGGACCGGTTGGAACCGTTGCCGGGGCCGCTATTGGTGGCGCTGTTGGTGGAGGTTCGGGTGATGCTGCTACCAAAGCAGCCGATGATGCCGATACCAGTGATGGCACCGGCTACGATGTGAATGACCCGAACTATCGCAAACCTAACCGTACAATGTAATTTCTAACAAAGACAGGGTGGCCGGATTGGCTGCCCTGTCTTTGTGTCCGATGAATGTGTTAAACGTTCTACGGCATCGCCTTTTACGGCTGGCATAAGATATTAAGTTTGACTGCTAAATTATATTAGCTATACTAATACCGTAACAACTCCCTCGATTTGAATAAGCATTCCGCCAAATCGGAGCAGCAAGCGCCGGTAGGCGAATTTAACCTACCCTGGAAAAGGAAAATAGGGCAAAGAGAAGAAGGCATCATTCGTGAGTAAACGGACCCTCCACGACCCCTACCAGGCTTTACGCTTTCGTAATTACCGCTTGCTTTTGATTGGCAACTTTATCTCCTCTATGGGTGAGCAGATGCTTACCATTGCGGTTGGTTGGGAACTGTATGAGCGGACAAGTTCAGCATTTCTACTGGGTTTAGTGGGCCTGGTAGAGGTAACCCCTGTTATCATACTCTCACTCTACGCGGGCCATGTGGCCGACCGTTACAATCGCAAGCTGATTATAGTTATTACCCAGGTAGTGTTAGTGTTGGCCTCGTTGGGCTTGACGGCATTGTCTTTCTGGCAGGGACCGCTTATATTGATTTATGGCTGTTTGCTGCTTATAGGTATTGCCGGGACTTTTAATAATCCCGCCGCTTCTACCATTCCCGCCCAACTTATACCAGAGGAGGCTTTTGAGAATGCCGCGACATGGGGCAGTAGTGCCTGGCAACTGGCCTCGGTAATTGGTCCTGCCATCGGCGGTTTGGTCATTGCCCTCATGAAGAGCGCCACCTTCGTTTATGTGCTTAATACAGTGGCAGCTTTCGTTTTTGTAATCCTGCTCCTCTTTATCAAGATAAAGCCCTTTGCGTTAAAAGACAGACCAGCGGCAATTGAACGCGCCACCTGGCACTCGCTGGGAGAAGGGATTAGCTTTCTCCGCCGCACTCCCATCATGCTGGCAGCTATTACGCTTGATTTGTTTGCTGTTTTGTTAGGCGGAGCTACAAACCTTCTACCTATTTTTGCCAAGGATATATTACAGGTCGGGCCGGAAGGTTTAGGCTGGTTACGGGCTGCTCCGGCGGTTGGTGCGCTGTGTGTAGCCTTCTTTTTAGCACACCGTCCTCCCTTTAAGCGGGCCGGTCGGACTTTGCTCCTGGCTGTGGCAGGTTTTGGAGCGGCTACCATCATTTTTGGCCTTTCACGTTCGTTCTGGCTCTCGCTCCTGATGCTGTTCGTGCTGGGCGGACTGGATAACATTAGCGTGGTTATTCGCGAGACACTTTCCTTGCTACGTACACCGGATGAAATGCGAGGTCGGGTAGCCGCTATTAATGGACTTTTTATCAATTCATCTAACCAGCTTGGCGGGTTTGAGTCTGGCCTCACGGCTCAGTTGTTTGGTCCTACTTTGTCGGTCGTAGGTGGTGGCGTTGGCACTATGGTAGTGGTGCTTGGCGTTACCCTGCTCTGGCCTGAACTTCGCCGGTTGACCACCTTGCGCGAGATTGGCCCAAAGGCCACTGCCCTGGAACAAAATAGTCTGTAAGCAAATAAACAACCTGGAACTGGCAAAGTCCAGCTTAGATGCGCCAGGTC
>JAYSYV010001354.1:0-3239 GCA_043727245.1 Chloroflexota bacterium
TAACGGCGAGGCGAAGGGATTGCACACCTTCTAGCGGAAAGATGCAGTAGTTGGTTCCGGCTCATACAAAACTTGTCGTTTGTTATTGTACCATTGAAGGGCAAACTGGTAAACAAGTGTTCTAAATTGATTTTAACCTGATTTTATTACTTCTAATTTTGCCTCTGATCATCCATCTATTTGTAAAACGCAATCTGAAGTGCCGAGAAGTAGAGGTTACGGCACTACTCTTTTGATTAAAGTGTAACAGGGCTAACTTTTAAGTTCAATTAAGATGGAGGGATACTTTGAGAGGGATCGAAAAAGAGTGAAAAAGGGTCGAGTGCTGTTGCCAAAACCAAAAACGGCACTCTTCAAACCAATTTACAGGGATTAGAACATCTGTTTACTACTTTGGGCTTAGTTTCAGCAACGTTGACTTTGGGCCTAATCAATACCAAAAAGGGTAGAGAGTGCCTCAGCATGCTCATTTTCGGCCTGGCGTAAAGCTGCCAGATAACGACCGGTGGTAGCCAAGCTGGTGTGACCTAACCTGGCCTGGATAACGCTGACTTTGGCCCCAGCATCTTCCATGGCCCTGGCAAAAGTGTGACGCAAGCTGTGAACTTTACTCGTACCTAAACGCTTTTCACAAATATCCGCAATAGTCTGGATACCCAGGGCCGCCCCCTTATTTTGCCGGGAAAGCGAAACCCACACCGGTGCATCCTGGGGCAAACTACTTAACTGGTTGCCATAATAAGAAGATAGCCATTCAGCCAACGTCCGGCTTAAAGGTTGGGGCAGCCGGTCACTCATTGCTTTACCGCCTTTAGTGCGGTGCCAGTGAATGGTAATTGTTGCTCCATCGAACTTCAAGTTGGAGCGCCGAAGGGAAGCTAGCTCAGAGAGGCGGCGGCCGGTCTGGAGGGCTACGCTTAGAAGAGCATAATCTCGTTTGCCAACCGGCTGGGAACGGTCTATCGCCGCCAGGTTATTTTTAACTTCCTTATAAGCCAGGGCCGAGGCATCTCCATAAAGGTGGACCGGGCGGCGTTCAACTCGACCAATCGGGTTTTCACCTGTAAGGAGACCGTGCCGACGGGCGTAAGAATAGAAACTGGAGAGAATTGCCAGGCGCTGGTTATAGGTGGCGGGGCTTACCTTATTTTCTACAGTGTTTTGCTGGGCTTTTGAGCGAGGTTGGTCCTGGTAGGGTTGTATATTAATCGATTGGGTTTTCTCGGTCACAAGTTCTGAACTACCGGACTTTTTTCTTTTCTTACTGGTGGAAGTAGTTTTATTTTCAGAGTGAGTGCCTGCGAAATCTTCTACTTGTTTTTCCTTTATAATGGAAGGAGCAGACGTGGATTGGCCGGCCCAACCCTGAGCAGCCAGGGCTAGGGTGGTGATTTCAGTGGTGTCCAGGTCCAGGCCCACCGCAAGGAGAGTTGTTCTGAAAGAAGAAAGTGTATCGCGATAAGCTACCAGGGTCTTGGAGCTGTTAGACCGTTTGGACTTGGCGTCCAACCAGGCGGCAATTGCCAGGTCTAGTTTTAATTTAGGATTGTTATTCTTGGTGTCGTCTTCAGCCGACCCCACAGTTATAATTTCGTTTTCCATCTCTAACCTACCTGCCAACTTTCTCCTAAATTAGCAAAACCAGAATTTAGAGAAAAATTCTAAGAATTTTTACCAGCCATTACCAAGCCAGAGCAGCCCTTTAATCCACTCCTACAATAGCACAAAATTGAGTATACTACAACTAACACATATTAGTTGTAGTATAGCAGTCTGCTGATTTTAAGCTAGAAATTAATAGAAAAGTGGAATGCGATTGATCCCTACAGGTTATATTATTTCTCCAGAGAATTTTGAACAGGTCAGGGTTCATCAGATTTACTCGTATTGTTGTGGCACTCCACAAAAGTGGTGCATGCTCAACTTCGCTACTCCTCTATTAGACCCTGCTCTACTCTTGTGCTGGCTACATGACTCATCCGAGCTTGGATGAGTCATGTAGCCAGCACAACCCAGGACAACCCATGGAACATCAAAACCCCTGTGGTGATTAACTGAAAATTGGCCGGCCAATTTCAGTTAATGATCACTTTAGATCTGGCTTGATTTTGCTTCACCACCATCAGTCCAGGATGGAATATTTACAGTTGGTGAACGACCTGATTGATAGTGGTCCTGCTGCAGGTCGCGCACCCTGGAGAATGTTAGCTCAGGCGAATAAAATACATACCGGGCTGCCGATTTCCAGACGATCACCCTGCAGTTTTAGTTTGCCGGTAGCCGGATCAACCCTGAACCAGATGATAGTGTTGCTGTCCTGATGGGCCGCCAGGAGCAGGTGGTCATTCTCGGCGAGGGTGAAGAAGCGCGGGGTGTGGCCCTGCGTAGGAACCCATTCTATGGGCTTAACCTGGCCGGTAGCCTCATCAATGGCATAACATACTATACTATCGTGGCCCCGATTCGATCCGTAAACAAACTTCCCTGAAGCTGATACGGTGATTTCGGAGCAGATACTTTTACCTGTAAAGTCCGGTGGCAGGGTTGAGAGCGTTTGAAGTGGCTTCAGGTGACCTGTAGTCCTATCAAAGCTATAGGCAGTCAGGGTTGAGTCGAGCTCGTTAATCACATAGGCATACGCGCCGGCGGGGTGAAAGGCCAGGTGGCGCGGCCCGGCGCCGCTTTGGGCCAGCGTAAAGGGCGGCTCATTGGCTACCAAACTGCCTGTGGCCGCCTCAAACCGGTAGATGAAGATGCGGTCTAAACCTTTATCCGGCACCAGCACATAGCCGCCATCCGGGGAGAAATTAATAGCGTGAGGGTGAGAAATAGCTTGCTCAACTTTGTCCGGGCCGAGCGGCCCTTCTAAAACTATAAGCTGGACCACTGGCTCCAGCCGGCCGTCTTTGCCCACCGGTAAAACCGCGATCGACCCATTGGAATAATTAGCCACTACCACAAAGCGGCCGGCCGGTTCCAGGCTCAGGTGAGCAGGGCCATTGCCACCGCTGGATTGGGTGTTAAGGTGGTCCAGCAAGCCGGTTTGCGGGTCGATGGCGAAGGCGCTGACTTCTGCCTGGCTCTCGTGAACGCAATATAAGAAATTGCGGTGTTGATCGATCGCCAGAAAGGCAGGGTCGACTACATCTTTTAACAACTGCAGGTGGGTCCACCGGCCTGTATCAGGCTCAATGCGGTAAACGTTAAGCCCGTTCCCGTTACCGGCTTGCCGGTGGGTA
>JAYSYV010001355.1:0-3233 GCA_043727245.1 Chloroflexota bacterium
AGCACCACCAGCTTTTTAGCCCTTGTGATGGCCGTATAGATCAGTTTCCTTTCCAGTAACATATAATGGCCCATCGCTACCGGGATTACTGCTACCTCATACTCGCTGCCCTGGCTTTTGTGGATCGAAATGGCATAGGCAAGGGTTAATTCATCCAGTTCTCCAAAATCGTACTCTATTTCCCGCTCATCTTCCAGCCTTACTTTAAGGGTTTGGTCCTCCTGGGAAAGAGCGGTGATTAGGCCGGCATCCCCGTTAAAGACCTGCTTTTCATAGTTGTTCCTGAGCTGGAGCACCTTGTCTCCTACCCGGAAGAGCTTATTACCGTACTGCTTCTGGCCTTTCTTATCAGTGGCCGGGTTGAGGACCTCTTGCAGCTTCTCGTTGAGGTAACCTACCCCGCTCTTGCCCCGGTGCATTGGTGCCAGAACCTGGATAGACTGAGAGGGGTAGTTGAACCGTTTAGGAATGCGGCTGGCTACCAGCTCTACCACCAGATCTCCGGCTAGTTCCGGATCCTCTTCTTGAAAGAAGAAAAAGTCAGTGATGTCTCGGCCAAAGAGGGGCATTTGTCCCCGGTTGATCAGGTGAGCATTGGTTATAATGGCGCTGCCTGCTCCCTGCCGGAAGATCTGGTCCAGTTTGACGACCGGCACTACTCCAGAGTTAATGATATCCGCCAGCACGTTACCGGCCCCTACGCTGGGCAACTGGTCAGCATCCCCCACCAGCAAGAGGTGGGTGCCGGTGGCAATGCCTTTAAGCAGGTTATACATTAAGAGGGTATCTAACATTGAGACTTCATCCACAATAACAATATCGGCCGGGATTGGATGGTCCTTGTAATCGTATTGGGATTTGCCGCCCGGTTTTAATTGCAATAGCCGGTGTAAGGTTTTAGCTTCAAGCCCGGTGGCTTCAGACAAGCGTTTAGCCGCCCGGCCAGTCGGAGCAGCCAGGATTATTCTTTTCTTTTTAAGGGTTAGAACTCTAATAAGAGCACGCATGGAAGTTGTTTTACCGGTACCTGGTCCGCCGGTCAGCACTCCTACTGGCTTTACCAGGGCCATTACCACTCCCTCTTGCTGGCGCTCGGCTAGCTGGAGTTTAGAAGTATCTCTGGTTGAAAGATACTCAAACATTGTCTTAAAATCGGTATGGGCTAAGTCTGCCAGACTATCCTGCGAACGAGGACACCTCGCTAGCCGCAGCAATTGTTTAGATATACCCTGTTCGGCATAGTAGAACGGTGGCAGGTAGACGGCTTGTTCCCCTGGCATAGCTGATAAAGTAGGGGTGGCAGTACTAGCGCTACCAAGAACCAAAGTCTTTGCGCGCGTGCCTGGGCCTATCCCTTTTACCTCTAGGCCCTCTTCATCTTCTTGTTCTTCAACCTCCAAATGAGTTTCGCTTACCCTCGCCACTTTACCTACGGGGGCATGGGGAATATGCGGGTTATTAGTTTGTCTCAATTTACCACTATCCCCTCTTTGAGTTCGCCCGTTATCGGGGGGAATGCTAGAAGGCTTGAGGGAAGCCGAGTTGTTTTGAGAAGCGGCGGCGGCCGTGGCTGTGGCTATCCTTTTATAATTAGGGCTGTAGCGGATGGCTTCGTCCAGGTCGTCCATTAATCCGCGTGATTCAGCTTGTGGGTCTGGTTTTGTTTCAGTTTTAGCTTTAGCTTTAGCTGGTGTAGCCGGTTCTAATCCTCCCTTTTCAGCTTGATGAGTAGAACCAGAACCACTTTGAGAACTATTCTTCCCTGCATAAGTTGAGAGTGTTTCATGAAGGGCATGGGGGTTTTGTGTTGCTTTAACAAAAGTGATAGCCACTAAAGGTTCAAAGGAAAGAGTACCATCTTGCGGGTCGGCTACCAACGTTTCTACCTGAGCGCCACCATCCAGAGCTAGCCCAGTTATAGCTTTGTCCACTTGTTCTTCACTTACTCCCAACAGCTCAGCCGCCTTGGCCGCAAGTAAGGGGCGAGGTAGGTAAGTATGTCCGCCGCTGTCGCTGGCTTCCGATAATACAAAAAGAGTACCGGCTTTGATCCGCTCCGGGTCATCAAGTCCAAAGCCAAGGGCCTGAGCGATTTTATCCGCTGTCTTGAAACCAATGCCCCATACTTCTCGAGCCAGGCGGTAAGGTTCATTCTTGACAATGGTGATAGCCGCGTCTTTGTACTGCTTGTAGATACGTACGGCCAGGCTGGTGGATATACCCTGACCCTGCAGAAAGACCATTACCTCTTTAATTGCTTTTTGTTCTACCCAGGCGGCGGCAATTAAGCGGACTTTATGCGGGCCTAACTTTGGTACTTCACTCAAACGCTCAGGGTTATCTTCCAGGATGTCAAGAGTTTCAACATCGAAGTGGTCGACAATTCTTTCAGCAGTCTTTGGACCTATCCCCTTTATTAAACCGCTGCCCAGGTATTTGCGGATGCCCTGGGTAGTTGCTGGCAGAATAGAGCGGTAATTCTCAACTTTGAACTGCCAGCCGTGCTGGGCATGCTGCTGCCAAACCCCGCTTAGTTCTAAAGCTTCGCCGGGCGCTACGCCGGTTAAAGTGCCAACAATGGTTACAAGGTTATCATCACCTTTGGCCTGTTTGAAGAAGCTGCGCTGGGTTGGGCTTGGTTGAGAAGGAGAAGAACTGGTGGACCGGGTGGTCTGGTTAAGGTGCGGCGAACCAGCCTGTTCGGTATGACTATTATTCGAGCTGGCAGGACTACTTTTAGGACCTGAATAGTCTGGTAAAAGACGCGCCACCGTATAGCCGGTTTCGGAAGACTGAAAGGTTATCCTTTCTACCACTCCGGCTAGCGTTTTTAGATTTTGGTTTGAAGGTGAATTTGTACCTGTACTACCTGTTGCCGTAATTTAGCTCTCCCTTGTCTTTATTAGATAGAATAAATGTCACCAGCATATGATTTACATATGCACTTTGCGTTTGGGTTGAGAGTGGTTTGGATCGACAGTAATATTGTTATCTTAAAGAAAGTTATTGTCAATTTTTATGATTTAATAGCTGCTTTTTGCCTGCTAAATCACGTTAAAAGATTAGAACCGGTAACCCAGATTATCTCAAATCATGGTGGATTTAACAATTATTTACCTTCAAGCGGGTGGTTATCCCGGCCTATAGCAAAAACCGAAACCATTGAACCAATTTTGCAACATTTTCAAGGCTGGAATTGGTTCAATACCTGCGAAACACGCTGTAATAATTCC
>JAYSYV010001356.1:0-3230 GCA_043727245.1 Chloroflexota bacterium
ACCCGACCGCTGCCACCCTACCCATGCGCCGGGCTTATACCGAGCAGGGCCAGCTTTTAGCTTTACTGGAACAGCAAGACCAGGAATGGCATCCGCTGAAAGTTTTTACTGTTTGAAATAATTTAACCTGCGAAAAGAAAGTGACTGTGGAATTTTTAGACAGCCTGGAAGCTCTGGCAGGGCTAAACCTGCCGTCCATCGTTTTAACTATAGGCGTTTTTGATGGAGTCCATGTAGGCCACCGCGCCCTGATAAGTGGGGCCGTGATGGTGGCGCGGGAGCGAGGTCTTCAGGCGGCGGTAATGAGTTTTAACCCACACCCGGATAGCGTTATTTTCCCCGACCGGCCTCTGCTTTATCTGAACGACCTGGCCGATAAAGCAGCCTATATTGCTGAAATCGGGTCCGATTTGCTGATTATTCAACCCTTTACGCCTGAGTTTTCGCGCACCCCGGCCCAGAACTTCATCACCCGGCTGACCCAACTGGCCCATATTAAAGAGATTCACGTTGGCGAGGATTTTGCTTTTGGCTATAAAGCCCAGGGTAACGTCGCCTTTTTGCGCGAAATCGGCCCGAAACTGGGGTTCCAGGTGAAGTCGCTGGCCCCACTGGAAATTGATGGGGAAGTGGTAAAAAGCAGCCGGATACGCAACCTGATAGTGGAGGGTGCGGTAGACAGGGCCGCCCGGTTGCTAGGACGGGCCTACAGCCTGAAAGGCCCAGTCATCCACGGGAACGAGCGGGGCCGCCTGATTGGCTTCCCAACGGCTAACCTGGCGATACCGGACCGTTTCGCCGTTCCCGGTAATGGCGTATATGCCACCATGACCACTTTCCTGGACGACCAGGGCCACCCAAAAGAAAGCCCGCGCCCGTCCGTCACCAACATTGGTACTCGGCCCACTTTCGATAACGGAGTCAGGAGTGTGGAGACTTTTGTGCTGGACTGGTCAGGCGACCTTTACGGCCAGGTTATCCGGGTAGAATTTATCCAGCACCTGCGCGATGAACGCAAGTTTGCCGGGATAGAAGCTATTCGCGCCCAGTTGGCCCAGGATGTTGAAATTGGTCGAAAAGCTCTTAAAGCGGCTGGCCGCAGCTAGACCCGGCCTACCAGACGAAACGCCCCAGGACTTTTAATACCTCTGAGGCATGACCGGAGACTTTCACTTTGCGCCAGATTTGTCCGATAGTGCCATCCGGGTTAATCAGAAAAGTGGTCCGCTCGATGCCCATATATTTGCGCCCGTACATATTCTTTTCTTTCCAGACACCATATTCATGAGCCACTTTTGCGCCTTCATCGGCCAAAAGCGGGAAATTCAAGTCGTACTTGTTCACAAATTTGTTGTGAGCGGCCACGGTATCCGGGCTGACACCGTACAGGAGAGCGCCGGCTTCGCTTATTACGTCCATATTATCCCGGAAGTTACAGGCTTCGGTGGTACAGCCAGGCGTATCGTCTTTGGGATAGAAGTAGAGTACTACCGGCGTTCCGTGTGCATCGCTCAATTTGAAAGTGCCGCCCTCGTTTAGCGGTAATTCAAAATCGGGGGCTTTGTCGTCAACCTGCAAGATTTTCGCTGGAGCAGCTTCTTCCTGGCTCATTTGTTTTTCTCCTTCAAATTCTGGTTGGCTTGTAGCGAGTAAAACTATAGTTCTCACACTACCAGAAGGCTTTATTCAATGCAAGTCAGTAGTCAGACAGGGGTTATGCGCTTGGAAAACTTGAACTCAGCTTTCAAGATGCTTCGCCAAAATTCTTTTCAGAATGAAGTAAGATTGTACTAAGAAAAAATCAAGTGCATAACCCCTGAGTAGTCAGGGATAAGGTTAGACTAACCCGATTGAGCGTGTTATACTACCGGATAGTAAATAAATTGTGTTGCCCGGTTCCACTTTACTTTAGCATTTGGGATGCCATGTTGCCTGGCAAAGTGAGCCTGGCCGCTAGAAATTAAGAGGAGACAAACGACTTTATGGCCGAACCTTTGCACGACTTTGGTCCGATAGACGAGCTTAAGCCGGAAGCTATTGGCGTTCCGGGCAGTCGGCGGTTCAGATTGCTTGTACGTCAGGGACGGCGCACAGCCTGCTTCTGGATGGAAAAACAACAAATGGGCGCTCTGGGTGACGCGATAAGCGAACTGCTGACCCAGGTTGAAGGCGGCCAGGGTATCCCAGATGCCCCGATTACCGGTGCTTTCCCAGAACCCTTTGAATTGGAAGTCCAGACCGGACGGCTGGCATTGGGTTTTAACGAAGCCAGCGACCTTTTCCTGTTACTGCTCTTTGATATAGATGCCGAAATCCAGGCCCAGGAAAACGCTACTGAGGAAGAAGAAGCCGAAACGACCGCCGCCAATATGCGACCGACCCTACGTTGCGAAATAACCCGCAGCCAGCTTGAACGCTTCTATAATGAGGCGGCTCAGGTAATCCAATCAGGCCGCCCACCCAAGCCCAGTAAGAACGGTCACTTCCACGCCAATTAATTTTGAAATTGGCTTTCCGGTAACTTGCTATTGATATAAACTTATGTTATATTACTGCCCACAGCAAGGTAGAAACTAAACCTTTCGTCAGACTTGAGGGCAGCAATATCGCCTTTAACAAAGCACTAAAATGCTTTATATTCGATGCCGAGATAGCTCAGTTGGTAGAGCATGCGACTGAAAATCGCAGTGTCGCCAGTTCAATTCTGGCTCTCGGCACTTTTTTATATCTTTTTCTCGACTTATTTTCCGCCACCTCTTTTCCGTGCCTACACCCATTTACCCGTTCACACCACCCTTTGCCTTTATATTCTGAATTCTAATTGTCCCGATTTTCTAAAAAACGTGCGTCGGTTACTACTCCCCATATTTTGCTTAAAAACTATAGGAAGCTCCGAGTTGAAATTGGCCTAAAAAAGAGGTGTTCCAATAAAATGAAACACCTCACATAGCTGGAATATTTTAACTCAGGCCTGGCTGGCAAGCAGGAGTTGGGCTGGGCGTGGCAGTCGGTGACGCTGACGGGTTAGGTGTGGCTGTCGCGGTCGGTGAAGGCGTGGGCGACCCGCTGGGTGGAGTAGCAGTTGGCGTGGGGGTCGGGCATTTAGGCAGGACGGTGGTCGGTGCAACCGTAACTGCCAGAGCCGTCGTCGGCTGAGGTGTCGGTATGGCCGTTGGTACAACTGTTGGTACGGCTGTTGGCGCAGCAGTGTTAGTAGGCTTAATCGCAGC
>JAYSYV010001357.1:0-3230 GCA_043727245.1 Chloroflexota bacterium
GGGACACTACAAATTTCAGGTTTGTTTGAGCGGTATATTAAAAGTGCCAATGGAGAATTGCTTTGCTCATAAGGGGTATCAATTCGCCTGGAAAGATAGGCCGGTAAGATGGGGCGTTCGTGAAAGGTCTGGTAAGCCATCGCCAGCGCGTCGGATACATCATGTTCGTTGAGCGGCAATTCCAATACTGCTCCCGGTGCTTTAATGTATTTATAGGCCGCCGGGATTGAAATTTCTGTAATAGGATAAGGAAAATTCCAAAATTCCAGGAGAATTAGCAAGCCGGTAAAGGCCGCTAAAGCCGGTTTTCCCAATTTGAAAGGCCAGGGCCGCGAAAGAAGTTTCTGAAAACCAAAACCGGCTACCAGGGCCAGCCCAACCAGGAAAACTTCGATGAAGCGGGCCGAGTTACGTACAATCTTACCCAGAGGAAGTTCTAAAAGCACCCGGTAAGGCAGGGGTATACCGGTCCCCTCCCGGCCTATATGCAGTTCAGGCCCAAGCGAAAGAATACCAAATATAACGCCGGTTATTAGCCAGAAAGCCAGCCTGACCGGCTCTTTGCGTTGTAAATAATAGTAAAGCCCCAGCCCAGCCAGGACCAGGAAAGTAAAACCTATAAAGAATTCGTCCGTAGATTCCAATTTCCAATCATAATTATGTGTCAAGAAATTGATAAAAGGGTTATGATAGCTCGGAAATAAAAAATTACTCAGAGAAACACCACTTTTAACCAGATAATCGAGACTTTCTTCCGCGAAAACCTTACCACTGCGTAATTGTAAGATTATACCGATTATCAAGGGGCTTAAAAGTATCACTCCGAAAGCCCAGCCAGCTAACCAGTTAACGACCCAACGCTTTAATCCCTCACGCCTGAACCAGAATTCCTTTATAAGCCAGAAAAGGCTGATAACTCCAATCCAGACAACCTGGTAAGAACTCATATAACCTACAAGGGTAATCAGTAGTCCACCTGAAGTTATATAACGCCAATCTATAGCCTGGGTGGCCTTTTCCAATCTCACCAACCACAATAAATAAAAAATAAACCAGCCAAAGTTGACAAACTCAATTTCTCCATTTAAAAAGTGAAAATGGACCGGTGAAAAAACCATCAAGGCTCCGGCCATACTCGCGCCTATCCTGGACAGCCCAATTTCCATTCCCAGGAGATAGGTTGCCAGGCCGGTGAGGACCAAACCTACAAATATTACTACGTTGTAGGCAAATATTAAATTAAAAATTTGGAAAGGCAGACTTAATAAACCATTAGTTAAATCAAGAGTATGCAGGTAAAGGTCTGCACCATAAGGATAAAACAAATAATCAGTATGAAAGGGATTAGTATGAAGGGTTAAGATGCTAAATCTAGCCCACCAAAAGTTCCAGAGATTTTGTTGTTGGTCCTGGTAGGGTGGTCCTGGTACGGCTTCGGCCAGATGGAGAACCAGAGGCCAGGTCAAAAGTAGGGAGAAACCAAGATATATACCTGCTACAATCAGTAAATCCTTTACCGGTCTCTTTATTCTTTTAAAGTTCCATTTATGGACAGGTTTAAGTATGGTGTTACTAATTTCAGCAAGTAAACTTAGCAAACCGGCTCCTTGATAACAATTTTAGGGGTAAAATAAGGTGTCACGGGATTGGCAGATTAGAGATTCTCTTAACCGTTAAATAAAGGAAATTACTAAGCCCTAAAGTATTCAGGCATTGCTATAATAGCATGCAATCCAGTTTGCTACACAAGCTTGAAAGAGCAGCCAGACCGGTGCTTTCCAGGCCATGAAATTGTACGCATTATCCTTTAATATGCTATTTTATTATGGACTAATTGGACTAACTAAAATAGAAAGAAAAGTAATGACCCAGACTTTAAGCTCTAAAAGTTTGCCGGAAACCGAATATGCCAGCTTCTTTCGCAAAAACGGCTACCTGGTCGTGCCGGAAGCCTTTAGCCCCCAGGAAGTGGCCGCTTTGCACGAGAACACCGTCCAACTATGTCGTGGAGAGGCCGGGTTCATTAAGGGCATAACCCCGGTAGCACCGGGCGAAACGGATGATGACGTATTGCGGCGCTACCTGTGTATCCATTTTCCGCACAAGCTATCCACGGTCATGTTCGATACGCTGGCCCACCCGGCGATTGTGGGGATATTAGAGCAAGTTATTGGCCCAAACGTCAAATGCATGCAGTCCATGCTGTTCATTAAGGCTTCCGGCAAACCGGGCCAGGCGTGGCATCAGGACGAATATTTCATCCCGACCCGCGACCGTTCGCTGACTGGAGCCTGGATTGCCCTGGACGATGCCACAACCGAAAACGGCTGCCTGTGGGTGCTGCCCGGTTCGCACAAGCGCGGCATTATTTATCCGCAACAGCAGCACAATGACCGGCGTTTCGATTGTACCGGGGAAGCCTATCAATTCCCCTATAAAGATGAAGAGGCTGTACCGGTGGAAGTCAAAGCCGGTTCGATAGTTTTCTTTAACGGCTACTTGCTGCACCGCTCTTTGCCCAACCGGGCGCAGTCCGGCTACCGGCGGGCGCTGGTCAACCACTATATGAGCGCCGAATCGTTTTTGCCCTGGCAGGCCCCGGCTACCGGCGAAAATATGGGTACGCTGGATTTCCGGGATATTGTGCTGGTGGCCGGTAAAGACCCTTACGGCTATAAAGGAACCGAGGATTATTATACGCCCCACGTCCGGCCCAGCGGTGAAGGCGGTTGCGCTACTCCTACAGCGATGATGTAAGACTGGAAAGGAGCTATACCCTTTGGGGTAGTTAAAGGATCGAAATATTTTTCGAACACACTAATTGAACGCATAACCATAGACCCGGAGATATGCCACGGTAAACCCTGTATTCGAGGTCTGCGTTACCCGGTCGAAATGCTTTTAGAGTTGCTCAGTTCAGGTATGAGCTATACCAGAAATCCTGGCAGATTACCCGGACCTGGAACAGGAGGATATTCTGGCAGGGTTGGAATTTGCGGCTCAATAGAGTAAGATTAAACGAGCTTATCCGGCTGTAGCATGAAATTCCTGATTTTGTTTACTTGGAAAATAAGAAACTTTTATGAGTAATAATTTTTCCAATAATGCCAGCAATACCAACCTGATAGACAACCGCTACGCGTTACTTAAATTGCTTGGTCAGGGTACTTTTGGACGGGTCTTTCTGGCGAACGACCTGAAATTTAGCCCGCCCCGCCTGGTAGCCCTCA